>NZ_VCDN01000058.1:0-48584 GCF_033949405.1 Xenorhabdus santafensis
GGGCGGGTCTTGAACCATCCAAGCCGGAGGGGGAAGCGGTTTCAGACACTGGGCACTCGGCCCTGACATACACGCGCTTAACGTGAGTGCGCAAATCATCGCTAAGCTGAGTGATTTTAGATTTGGCATTCGTGAGTTCCTGTATGTGCTTGATGTCCAGTTCGTGCAGCATTTCAATGTGCGTGTTCTGGTAATTGATAGTGTCGGTCAGTTGCTGGATTTCGGTTTTCTGGTCGCTATTAATACCAAGCTGCACCTTGTATCCTGAGCGATATAAGAAAGCTGTAGCTGACGCAGCAATCAAGGCAATAACAAGGCCATAGGTGAGATTGAATTTCATGATAAAAACATCTGGCGTTCAGGTGCCCGACGTCTATCTAATCCATGCATAACCTTGCCGGCGGCTTTGTTCCATCTCAGAAATTCATCTGCTGCGCCTTTATAGTCACCGGCATTGAGTTTCTTAAGTAACGTAGAGCGAACAAGATTTCCAACGCCACAATTGAAAGTGAATGAGCACAATGCATCAAATTGGCCTTGAGTCAGTGACACCTTAACGGCTGATTCAATCGTGATGTAAATAGGCTCAAGGTCATCATGCAGGAATGCTTCGGCTTGCTGCTCTGTAATGACCTGTCCCGGCTTTACGTTTCGAGTGTGACCGTAACCAATTGTCCATGGAAGACCGCCCGTTGCTGGGTCTGGGTAGGTTTTTAATTTTAGTCCTTCGTATTGCTTGATGCACTCAAGACCTTTATGGCTGATTTTCATCATCTGTTCACCCCAAACTTGTTTCTGAAGAACGTAAAGACAGCATCAACAATTGACCCAATCTTCTTGGTGCCCAAAAAGCCAATGAGTACCCCGAAGAACTGAGCAAGGCTCAACGGCAGTTGTGCATATTCCAGCGCGTTAATAATCCCGACACTGATTGCCGCAAAAATAAAGGCTTCAACCAGTGAGGCCTTCCAGCTTGAACCATCCCTTTTCTCACGGGCAAGAGCTATTGATGTAGCTAGCAACATGCCTGCAATGAGAGGGGCATTGATGATTAACCAGTCCCAGACGTGAGACCAGAATTCCGTGTCTTTTTCAATCATGCGCATATTCCACCCCATCAGAACAATGGGCGTCCGTGGGGTGAGAGAGTCGCCCCTGTGAGTAGGTTAAAAGTAATGAGTTGATACTTAAGGTATGTTGTTAGATCGATCAAATATTAACCAACCAATGAAGGATGGCTGATTACCTCTGAAAAGGATAAGAAATGAGCCACGAATTTGAAAAAATCAAAATTAATGAACTTAATAAAGAAGATATGTCTTACGCGGTTCTGGCATTATTTACGATCCTTGCCAAAATGGTTACAAATAACGATTCTGAAAAATTGGATCAACTCTACAAACTGTTTGATAAAATTTTAGAGAACAACGGGGATGGCAAAAGTCGAAATGCAATCGCCGCCGTTGGACAGATAACTAAATACTCCCTAAGCGGAGAATAATTTTTCCATCGCACTTACGCAAAGTAATCTCGTTATTTTCAATTATACAGTTCACAGATTCACTTTTTTCTGTGAGCTGTTTTTCCAACTCAACGACTTTTCTTTCCAGTTCTTCAATACGCTTTTCCATCATTCACCTCACGTGAGTTAATAGGTTGCCAGCCGCAATGCATGTATACGGATGTAATGAGAGTGATTGCGGTGGCAAATACAGAAAAGGCCGCACATGGCGGCCTTTGTAATAGTTGGCTGATTTAGTTCAGCCGGACTGTTTCGCGCTACCGAAACTCTTATAGCTACAGGATTCAGTTGTTCACAATAACCAAATGTGTGACACTTAAGCCAAATACCACATTTGTTGAATAAGGATATTTATGTCTCAGGACGCTCAAAACCCATTTAAGAAAAAATCGTTTAGATTTATCTTTACCGGAGGAATATTACTGGTTATCGCGGGCATGCGATGGATTGATCAACCTCATGCAGTCATCTATAACATGGTCGAAACCTTGCTGGCCGTTGGCTTAATCGCTTTTGGCGCAAAGTTAAGCAAAGACGAAAAGAAAAAATAATGTTATTCCCTCTGATTCGAGGGTCTCAGAAAGCAAAAAGCCCCGCCCCCCGATGAACTGCATCCCCAAAAGTTAGACTTTTTAGCTCTAACTGCCGAGGTGCTTTTTTTATGGCAAAATATACTCAAGAATTTAAGTTTGAAGTTGTTCAGTTTTACCTAACTCGTGGCTGTAGCTATAGCTACATGGTCTGACTCCTGTTCAATACAGGAGTCAGTTTTTAGAAACCGCCGCTTAATTAATCGTCCAACTTTATGGGGTCAGATCAGAGTGCGAGGCCTTGAATTCAAGGTGTAGGTTTGGTTATTTCCAGTTGAAGCAGAAATGCAGTGTGTTACCTACGTTTTGTTTCAGTAGTTCACCTAGTTTTTTTGCACCGTTAGAGTTAAAAGTGAAATCAGTTGTAGCATTTGAGCTAGAGCCAAGCTTAAAAGTTGAACCATCAACTGTTACCTCAAGGTTCTTACTCGATAAGTCTGGTTGGTTTTGGGTGTCAACTTGCAATTGTATTGTTCCAGAGGTACCGATGGGACTTTCAATTAAAATGAACGTTAAGATGTTTCCAATACCCAGTGTGCTTTGAAGATTAGACAGGGTGCCAAAAGTAGATTCACCTGAGCTTATATTCCCCTCTTTGGTCAAATATCCCCAATCTTGAGATCCACCATTATTATATTGGCTAGTCCCTATCTCAAGATCGAAAGACAGCATGCAATTTAGTTCCCAATCACAAGCTAGCATGTCTGGTTGTTGGGGATTCCAAGCGAAAACTCCCTCTTTATTAACTTGATTAACAGACTGGTTATCCATTCCAATATTATTACCGTAAATGTAGGTACCAGCATCCCAAATATTACGTCGTATATTCTTCCTCAAATACACCTGAATCATCGCCCAAGGAAATGAGCCAACTGGTGCAACTGTATCATTTGCAATCGTCACCTTAACATGGTATTGGTCGGGTGTAGTAAGTGAACAATTTTGATCAAGCTTATTAACTTCAGACATAAACACCTCGTTTTATTATTCGTTAAAGGTCATTTCATCCTATTGCTAATTAGCTAGTTAATATTGCTTAAGTCAGATTATTATTTTAATACAGAACGTGCTGTAGATATTAATACGCCTTAATATATGGCGACGCACTATAAAATATGATTGTTAATCGCGCGCGCAATTCAATGAGGTGTAAATTTGAAGTTTGCTACTGATGAAAATAAAAAATTCTCAGATTCCTTACGAACACGCTTGACCATTTTTGGGTTACGATGTTGTTCCAGTTCTCCACTGGTAAAAAGTTACAGCGTCCCGCGCATCTTTTAAGCTGGTTGATGAGTAGCTTCCGATGTCAATTCGATCTCCTTTCCCATTCCAACGATATCTAAGTTGAAATATGATTTTTCCTTTAGGAGTCACACGAACAGACAACCCATCACTGCCCGATTTGGTAACCATTTTTTTCTTGAGGTTTGCCATTGGTGATACGAAGCCATGAATCAGTAATAGCCATATCGCTTTCCTTAAAAAACAATACAGCTTTTAATGCAGTTTATGTACACAGATATGTACATATTTATCGTGATACAAGGTGCATATTTGTGACTATCACTGACCATCTAGACAAAAAATAAAATAAATTTAAAAATCAATATATTACCAATAAAGACATGCCTGCATCTGGCCATTAGCATCTAGAGATGATTAATGACAACTATTTCGGATTGGAATGTAGCTTTCAGCTCTTGTTTACTTTTTACCTTAATTTGGCCATCCATACCAATCGTCATATGTTCAGGATCTTGATTATGCTTGGCCTGCCAAAGCATCACTGCCTGTAAACTGTATTCTTTCTGTTCTGGTGTAAGCGGTACACCATCTTGCCATTTCCCCAATTCAACGGCCTGAGCCAAGCGTTGATAAATTTCTGGCGTCATCGCGGAGAGTAAATCATCCAACTTCATAGATAGTTCCTTAGCGGCTATATGCTATTTTCTGCGTTTCGTGCGTTACAAATTTACCTGATAAATTTGCGCGTTGATACTGCATTACATTCGTGTGCCCGGCATTGCCACAAATAGGCATATTGGCGAATTACAGTTAGCTGAATCGTTTCTATTTTATATATTTTTCTTAAAATATTTCCATTTCATGGGTAAATTCACTGATTCAGAGAAATTCAACACGCATCAATCTAAAATTAGCCTTCTGTTTTTTCACCCGTTTCGTCATCAACAAAACTCAGCGAAGCTGAATTAATGCAAAAACGCTCCCCTGTCGGTTTCGGGCCATCGGGAAAAACATGGCCTAAATGAGCCTGACAATGGCTGCAACGCACTTCTATACGGTGCATATTATGGCTGTAATCATCAAGATAAGTAATGGATTCATTACTCACAGGCTGATAAAAACTCGGCCATCCACACCCAGAATCAAACTTGGTTTCAGAAACGAATAACGGCTGATGGCAACACAGGCAATGGTAAATGCCACTTTTTTTGTTGTGCAATAATTTCCCTGAAAATGGAGGTTCAGTGCCCGCTTCTTGCGTAACATAGCGCTGCGTTGAATTAAGTTTTTCTATAGAAAGGGAAATATTTTGACTCTTACTCATAATAACCACCTTTTAAGGCCGGTATTTTCAATAAAAAATCACCGAAAACAACAAAAAATTAACATCTAAACAATGAAATCCATTCTAACTCATTCAACACAGCAATTTACCTTACTAATTGTGATAAGTCTCACATATCTAATCGATGGTAACTTTAAATATCTCCTGATACCCCGATAATGATGTGCGTAGAGCTTGTACCAGCTGTACAACAAGCGTTCATATGGTGATTATTAAATTGATCTTTTTCAATTGTTGACACGATTCCGCTTGACGGCTGGCAAGATTTTGGTAACTTTAGACACAACTTTTAATTCACTAAAAAATAGCTGGTGGAATACTATGACTATCAAAGTAGGTATTAACGGTTTTGGTCGTATCGGCCGTATTGTTTTCCGTGCTGCCCAAGAACGTTCAGACATTGAAATCGTTGCTATCAATGATCTGTTGGATGCAGAGTACATGGCTTACATGCTGAAATACGATTCAACCCACGGCCGCTTCAATGGCACTGTTGAAGCAAAAGACGGTCAGTTGATTGTTAACGGCAAAACCATCCGCGTTACATCTGAAAGAGATCCAGCTAACCTGAAATGGAACGAAGTTGGTGTTGATGTTGTTGCAGAAGCAACAGGTATCTTCCTGACTGACGAAACTGCACGTAAGCATATCGCCGCTGGCGCGAAAAAAGTTGTTCTGACTGGCCCATCCAAAGACGACACTCCAATGTTCGTTATGGGTGTTAACCACAAGGCCTATGCAGGTCAGGAAATCGTTTCCAACGCATCTTGCACAACTAACTGCCTGGCTCCACTGGCTAAAGTTATCAATGACAAATTCGGCATCGTTGAAGGTCTGATGACAACTGTTCACGCAACAACTGCTACCCAGAAAACTGTTGATGGCCCTTCAGCAAAAGACTGGCGCGGCGGCCGCGGTGCAGCACAGAACATCATCCCATCTTCTACCGGCGCAGCAAAAGCAGTAGGTAAAGTTATTCCTGAACTGAACGGCAAACTGACTGGTATGTCTTTCCGTGTTCCTACTCCTAACGTTTCTGTTGTTGACCTGACTGCACGTCTGGAAAAACCAGCAACTTACGCAGAAATCTGCAACGCAATCAAAGAAGCAGCTGAAGGCGAACTGAAAGGCATTCTGGGCTACACTGAAGATGACGTTGTTTCTACCGATTTCAACGGTGAAAAACTGACTTCTGTATTCGATGCTAAAGCAGGTATCGCGCTGAACGACAACTTTGTTAAATTGGTTTCTTGGTATGACAACGAAACTGGTTACTCCAACAAAGTTCTGGATCTGATTGCTCATATCTCTAAATAATTGAGTTTAATCCCCCAAATAGGGGTTATGATCGACATTCAAAAGCCATCTGCATAAGATGGCTTTTTCACATAGTTATCTATGCTCCCAGGGATTCACTCTCTTGCCGCCGCGATGCAACTTGAAATCCATTGGGTATATATTTCTCAAATGTATCTTTTCAAAAGATTAAGCTATTCTTGAACCTTGCTTTAACTGTCAATTCAGAGAACGCAGCCAACAGAGCTGCAATTTAAAAGACGAAGAGCATACATAAGGTTATGACAGATGCTTGATAAAATTTTCTCATTACCGGTTACAGAACAGATATCCCCTTACATCAGTCAACGGAATATCGGTGATTTCCCATTGATTGTGGTTTCACATCCCAAGGCTCGTGGTGCAATCAGCATTCAGGGGGCGCACCTCATTGCGTGGCAGCCCAGCGGTGAAAAACCCGTCTTGTGGCTAAGCGATAACACAGCATTCCATTCGGGTACGCCCATTCGTGGCGGCATTCCCATTTGTTGGCCCTGGTTTGGTTCATCTGCTTCCCCCAGCCACGGATTTGCACGAATAATACCGTGGGAATTCAAAGCACATCATGAAAACCAAAATGGTGTTATTTTGACATTCACCCTACAGGATAATGCCTATACCCATAAATTATGGCCGCATGAATTTACGCTGATTGCGCGTTTTAAATTAGGGGAAACCTGCGAAATTGAATTGGAATCTCATGGGGAATATGAGGCTACCGCTGCCCTTCACTCTTACCTGAATGTCAGCGATATCGATCAAATTCGGGTCAGTGGGCTGGGTGACCATTTCCTTGATACTGTTTCAGGCAAAGAACAGTGCCTCCATGAAGACTTAGTTTTTAAAGAACGTACCGATCGCATCTATACCCAACCGGACGATTTTAGTCTGCTCAGAGATCCTCTGTGGAAACGTACCATTGAAATGCACCACTATCATCATAGCGATGTCGTGTGCTGGAACCCAGGCGCAACCCTTTCCAGCAGCATGGAAGACATGGGGAAAGCCGGATATAAAAATATGGCGTGTATCGAAACCGCACGTATTAATAACCCAATGCAGCCTAAGAATAATAACCCTGACAGGCTTTCTGTTATTATCCGATGCCGCAAAATATCTGATAACTCTTCGTTGGATAGCGCTTCGTTGAATACGGATTGATGAGAACTAAAATAACGAAAAGCTGAACTCTGCCATGATAATTTTGCCCGCTCAGCTTTTCGTTTTATTGGAAAATGGTAATTGAGAGAATAACTGCGGCGGTTAAATCACCGTTACAGGCACTCGTTTTGCCAGAGCGCACAATAGCTCATAACCAATAGTTCCTGCTGATTCAGCAACTTCGTCAACAGGTAAATTTTCCCCCCATAACTCAACAACACTGCCGATATCTGCTTGCGGGCATGGTGTTAAATCAACGGTTAACATATCCATAGAGATCGCACCCAATAATTGGGTACGAACCCCATTAACCATGACAGGAGTCCCGGTTGGTGCGTGTCGTGGATATCCATCCGCATAACCACAGGCTACTGTACCGACACGCATAGCTCGTTTAGTTGTATAACGGCTGCCATAACCAATCTTCCTCCCTGCCGGAAGTTCGTGAACTGCAATGATTTCACTCTGTAGCGTCATTGCTGCTTTCAGCCCAACATCCGCAATATCCCGCCATTTTCCGCTGGGGGATGCCCCATAAAGAACAATCCCCGGCCTAACCCAATCCCTGTGCGTTCTCGGATGCCACAAAACAGCCCCCGAATTCGCCAGACAATGAGGAAGTGATTCCATTTTCAGATGCTCGATAATCGCCATCTGCTCATCAATGCCCACTTCATTATCCGAATTGGCGAAATGGCTCATCAGCGTCACTGAATTGATATTTTTAATCCCGTTTGCCCTTGATACGAGCATTGGATACTCTTCTGGCTCAAAGCCCAATCGATTCATTCCACTATTGAGTTTCAGATAAATATCGATGGGCTTATCCAAACGGGATTTTTCTATCGCTTCAAGCTGCCAAAGGCTGTGTACTGCGGTTGTCAGGGAATACTCATTGATAATCTGCAAATCCGACAGCTTGAAAAAACCTTCCAGAAGCAGGATTGGCCCTTGCCAGCCGTTTTCCCGCAGATAAATAGCTTCATCCAAGTCAAGCAGTGCAAAACCATCCGTCTGTGTGAGTGATTGCCATATTCTGTCCAACCCATGCCCATACGCATTTGCTTTCACTACTGACCAGATTTTACTGCCACAAGCTTTTTGACGAATAACAGCCAAATTATGGCGAAATGCATCAAGGCTGATTGTCGCCAAGATAGGACGTGGCATAACGACCCCTTCTTATTAATTTATGCCGTATGAAAATGTGGCTTCATCGGAAGCACTTTTATATTGAATCCGTTGATGTATCTGAATACAGAGAGATCATCCGCGGCAATATCTGGTTTTTTGCCGGAAATTAAATCAGCCAATAACTTTCCTGAACCACAAGCCATTGTCCAACCCAGCGTGCCATGCCCGGTATTCAGATAAAGATTCGAATATTTTGTCGGGCCGACAATCGGTGTGCCATCCGGAGTCATAGGACGCAGCCCCGTCCAGAACTCAGCTTCCGCTACATTGCCGCCATTGCGGTAAAGATCTTCCACCACCATTGTCAATGTTTCACAGCGATTCTGGGGAATATCCAGATTAAAGCCCACAACTTCGGCCATGCCACCGACACGAATGCGATTATCAAAACGAGTAATGGCGATTTTATAAGTTTCATCCAAAACCGTCGAAACTGGCGCTTTGGCTTCATCGATGACTGGCATGGTCAATGAGTAACCTTTCATTGGATAAACCGGGATCTTAACGAGGTCTTTCAAAATGCCGGTAGAATAAGCTCCCATTGCCACCACATAATTATCCGCAGTCATGATGCCATCATCACATTGGATACCTGTGATTTTATCCCCATCAACCAGAATCTGTTTAACCTGTTTGTTATAAATAAACTTCACACCGATCTCTTCTGCCATTTTTGCCAATGCCTTGGTAAAAATCTGGCAATCCCCGGTTTCATCATTCGGGAGCTGCAACCCACCCGTCAATTTATGGGAGCTATGGGCAAGTGCAGGTTCCACAGTTGCCAGTTGATCGGCCGTCAGTAATTGATAAGGAACACCTTCTTGTTCCAATACTTTAATGTCATTAGCCGCATTATCAAATTGCTTGGCAGTTCTGAACAGTTGCAGGGTTCCTCCCTGACGCCCTTCATATTGGATGCCGGTATCTAGCCTCAATTGCTTGATGCAATCCCGGCTATATTCAGCCAAACGCACCATTCTGCTTTTATTCATTGCGTAGTGGCTTGCATCACAGTTGAGCAACATTTGCCACATCCAACGTAATTGAAACAGCGAACCATCAGGGCGAATAGCCAAAGGAGCATGACGTTGGAACATCCACTTAATTGCTTTCAGCGGGATCCCCGGAGCTCCCCAAGGAGTGGCATACCCTGGTGATATTTGGCCTGCATTACTGGCACTGGTTTCTTCAGCTGCACTATTCTGGCGATCGATAACGGTAACTTCATGCCCTTCTTGTGCAAGATACCAAGCACTGGTTACACCAATAACGCCACTACCTAAAATAAGGACCTTCATCCTGCCCCCTGCTAATGAGTAATATTCGCAAGCATAATATGCTGAATATAAAAATCCAATCCAGAATAATAGACTGTAACATAATTAGTCAATTTTTAGGATTTGGCTCACAATTTCATTACAAATTGCAATTTTTCGACTTATTTTAAAAATAGGATTTTTTACACATAAAAACCATAAAATCAAAGATATAAAAAAGAATAAAATTCTAAAAAACCCCTTTATTTTGTATAAACAAAAGAGATTTTGACGGCAATAAAACAACATTTAATTCACATTGAGAAATTTTCATTTAATCCTCCTAAACAAAAATAAAAAGAATTAAATTCCAATCAAACAGGAGTTAAATAGCATTTAAATTTAAAAAATTGAATTTTACAGTCTGTGTCCATTTTTAACGTCAAACAACTAACACGCAGAAATACAGTGACGTAAATGCAGCTCTTGGCGTTCAGAACATAAGGAAGCAGATATCTTCTGCCATATGAAAAATCACTAACGACATGAAAGGTAAAAAATGGATGAATGTTGAACGGTCGTTGAGGCCATACAAAACAGTAAAGAAAAAATCAATTAATAAAAGGTCGCCAATTTAAAAACAATTAGTGATAATAACTTAGTAAAACTGTAAAATAACCTTATGCTTTGTTAAAAACACCTGCCAATGCCTTAATAACATAAATATTAGCTTTTATTTAATAAGTTAAGGTTAAAATACCTTCGGAAAAAATTAAAACCGACCCGCCTGATAATATTGCCAGAGAAACATCAAGGCATTATCTTCAATTTCGCACAAATTTTGCACTCTCTTAAAAACAATCTATAATTAATACCTTATATACTTAAAATGCCCAAATCTAACCTCAAAAAAAACCTCCCTCGAACGTTATTTTTTACGCAAAAATAACGATTATAAAAACACCTTATTTAATATATAGATATAAATAAAACCCAAGAAAAAATAAAAATAAACTTATATATTTAATAAACGGAAACCATCAGCAGATTGCAAATAGTAAACATTATGCTTAACTGATCACTAGAAAATCCATCATCATGCATTACTCTAATTTATATGTATTCCTTGAGCTGCAAGGGGTATGCGGTAGCTTTGAACGAGAGCAAGGTAACATCATGGATAAAAAATATATTGTGCATTCCTCGTCATCTGAAAAAACCTTATATTTCAAATCGCTGACAGGAACAGAAAAATTATTTTCCCCTTATAAATTTGAAATACAGTTATTAAGTGAAAAAAGGCTGTCAAACCCAATCTCTCTGCATAACACCAATCTCACCATTGAAATAAAGAACGAATCGACATCCCCGAGATATTTAAGTGGTTATATAGAGGAAATATCCTACTCACCATTTCATAAATATGATGACAGGCTCTATTTATATACCGCCATAGTCAGGCCTAACTTATGGAATTTAAAAAAATTATTGGGCTATGGCATTTGGCAGGATAAAACTGTTCCGGATATTATTACTGAAATATTGAATAACGCGGGCATTTCCTTTAAAAATCAATTAATAGAAAAATATCGCACATGGGAATATTGCGTTAAGCATAATGAAACTGATTTTGATTTCATCCATCGTTTAATGGAGCATGAAGGCATTTATTATTATTTCAAACATGATATGGGCAGCCATACCATGATTTTGGTGGATGCCCCCCAATCACATGAGTCTGTACCTAGTTATGACAAGATAAAATACATCAACACAATGGATACAGTAAAAAAACGTCCGACAGAATATATTTATGATTGGAATGTTTCCAGCATCACCATACCACACACCTACAGCCTTGATGATTACGATTTCCGCAAGCCGCGCGCTAAATTATATACCGCGACCCAAACCCAAAATAGCTCCATTGACGACTCAAATGTTTTCATTTGGCCCGGGCACTATACAAAAAGCGAACAAGGGCAATTTTATTCTCGTGTACGCCAGCAAGCATCCGAAGCGAAAAGCGAATTAGTTGATGGAAAAGGAAATGTTTTGGGCATGGCACCGGGACATATTTTCACCCTGGAATTACCCCATGACATTAAAGGCGATGAGCATAGCAATTATCTAGTCATAGGAACGCATTATGCCCTCTACGACGATATTTACCCGTCTGACTCCGTGGACACATTGACCGATGACTCATCTGCCAGTGATCAGAATAAAAACATTATTCGATTTGATGCCATTCCGGCCAGTACCCCATGGAAGCCTTCAGCCATAACCCCGTGGCCAAAAGTCATGGGCCTTGAAACGGCAACGGTCGCAGGCCCTAAAGACAAGAAAATATGGACTGACAAATATGGCCGGATAAAGGTGAAATTCCGCTGGGACAGAGATGACAAACAAGACGATAGCCGTTCTTGCTGGATACGTGTTGCCACACAATGGGCAGGCTGGCGTTATGGCAGCGTATGTATTCCCCGCGTAGGTGAAGAAGTCATTATCAGTTTCGTCAATGGCGACCCTGACAAGCCCTTGGTTATCGGCAGTACTTACAACGACGAAAATATGCCTCCGTGGGAATTGCCCCAATATGAAGCCCGTATTGGCATTATGTCAAACACGGAAGGTGGTAAGCATGATCAGGCAAGCTATCTCTTTTTGGATGACAAACCCGATAAAGAATCATTCACAATGCATGCAGAGCGTGACATGAGCATCTCGGTGGAGAAAAACAAAGATGTCATTATTCATGGGGAAAGCCACACTCAAGTTAACGAAAACCAAAAAAACACCGTAGGCGGTAACGCTGAATTTACTTACCAAAAAGATCACTCTGTCACCATTAATGGTAAAGACACACTCACCGCTAAATCCAGTCGGCAAGAGACCATTGATGGAGGATTGAAAACAAAAATTAAGGGCGGAAGAAAAACGGAGATTAAAGGTAAGGACTCATTAACGCTCAAGAATGGCCGCAAAGAAACCATCAGCGATGGAGGGTTAGAAACAAAAATCAAAGGCGGAAGAAAAACAGAGATTGAAGGTGAAGATTCATTAACGCTCAAGAATGGCCGTAAAGAAACTATCAGCGATGGAGGTTTAAAAACCGATATCAAAGGCGGAAGAAAAACTGAAATCGACGGTGGGGATACCTGCAATGTGAAGGGTAACTCGGATACCAAAGTGACTGGAAACTGGACTCAAGAGGCTACCGGAATGGTAACACTTAAAAGCTCGGGAATTTTCTCTGTAAGCGCTGCATTATACAAAATTGATTAATGTGCATATCTATCAAAAGATAATAAAAAATGGATAAATTTACTCAATACACATGCAATAAAGACGCAACGCCCAATAATAAATATAACATCATGCTTTAATGAAAAAATGATACTAATAAATTAAGCGTTAATAGAGATTAAGCAAATCAAACCATGCCAGCACATAAAATAACCAACCAAACATATTGTTAAATAAGCAGTTAAAGCTGGCGATAAAAATTAACTTATATTTTACATCAACAAATCTCATCCATTTATTGCAAAAAATGAACTTTATGCTTAAAACTCATACTACAAAATTTATTACTCCCATTACTCCAGTTTCCATATATTCCTTGGTTTCCAAGGGGTATGCGGTAGCTTTAAATAAGAGCAAGGAAATATTATGGAGAAGAGATTTATTGCACACACCTCCCTGTCAGGAAAATCTTTATTTTTCAAATCCCTTAATGGGATAGAAAGATTATCAGAAGCCTACGAATTTGAGGTTCAATTATTAAGTGAAAAAAGATTGTCCGACCCGATAGCCCTGCATAAAACGACACTTACCATTGAAATAAGAGACGGCGCCAAAGCAGCAAGATTTCTAAGTGGTTATATAGACAAGATATCCTATTCTCCATTCTATAAATATGATGACAGGCTTTATTTATATACCGCTATAGTCAGACCTAACTTATGGAAATTAAAACAAACCTTGGGTTATGGCATTTGGCAAGATAAAACTGCTCCGGATATTATTACTGAAATATTGAATAAAGCCGGTATTGATTTTAAAAAACAATTGATAGAAAAATACCGCACATGGGAATATTGCGTTAAACATAATGAATCTGACTTCGATTTCATCCATCGTTTAATGGAACATGAAGGCATTTATTATTACTTCAAGCACGATATGGGCAGCCATACCATGATTTTGGTTGATTCTCCCCAATCACTTGGCCCCATGCCCGACTATGAAAACATTAAATATTTCAGTACCAATAGCTCAGCGAGAAAACGGCCGACGGAATATATTTATAACTGGAATATTTCCAGCGTTACCATCCCGCACAAATATAGCCTTGATGATTACGATTTCCGCAAACCACGCGCTAAATTATTTACAACAACCCAAACACCCAACAGCGCCATTGATAATGCAAATATTTTCATTTGGCCCGGACACTATACAAAAAGCGAACAAGGGCAGTTTTATTCTCGAGTACGCCAGCAGGCGTCCGAAGCACAAAGTGAATTAATTGATGGAAAAGGCAATGTCTTGGGCATGGCACCGGGGCATACTTTCACCCTAGTGTTACCCAACGGCATTAAAGGTGATGAGCATAACGATTATTTAATCACCGGGGCACATTATTATTTCTATGACACAATTCGCCCGGCTAACTTGATAGAAGAAATAGGCGAGCTGATTGATGAAGTGTTGGATGAAAAACAAAACAAAAATGTCGTTCAGTTTGACGTCATTCCGGCCAATACCCCTTGGAAACCTGTGGCAGTCACTCCCTGGCCCAAAGTTATGGGTCTGGAAACCGCGATAGTGACCGGTCCCAAAGATAAAAAAATATGGACTGACAAATACGGCCGGATAAAGGTGAAATTCCGTTGGGACAGAGACGACAAACAGGATGATACCCGCTCTTGCTGGATACGTGTTGCCACACGCTGGGCTGGATGGCGTTACGGCAGTGTATGCATCCCCCGTGTGGGTGAAGAAGTCATTGTCAGTTTCGTCAATGGTGATCCTGACAAGCCTTTGGTTATCGGCAGCACTTACAACGATGAAAATATGCCACCGTGGGAACTGCCTAAACATGAAACACGTATCGGCATTATGTCGAACACAAAAGGCGGTAAACACGAGCAGGCGAACTATCTCTTTCTAGATGATGAGCCTGATAAAGAATCATTTGATTTGCATGCAGAACGCGATATGAACATCTCGGTGGAAGAAAATAAAAAAGTGACGATCGACGGTGACCGCACCACAGAGATTAAAAAAGAGCAAAAAGATACGGTAACAGGCAAAGCCACCTTTGCCTACAAAGCCGACCATGAAAAAACCATCGATGGCAAGAACACATTAACAGTCAAAAAAGGTCAACAAGAAACCATCAGTGATGGATTAAAAACAGATATCAAAGGCGGAAGAAAGACGACTATCGATGGTGGAGACACTTACACCCTCAAAGGCAATTTAAATGCCACAATCAACGGGAACTGGGTGCAATCCATTACAGGAACAACAACCATCACCAGCCCCAATATCATTACAATACATAGCGATAACAATGTTGTCATAGATTGCCCGCAACATATATTTTCAGCCAAAATTATGTCTATCTCATTTGTCGCATCCAGTGTCAACGTAACCGGAAAATCGACTTCAACCACAACAATGAGTACCAGTGTGACGGGAACAAGTATCTCCTCGACTACATTTGATATCAGCGACTCAGGGCTGTCGAAGAGTCAGGTAGGCACGAAAATCGATAAAGCAACAATGGCGTTGGATGAATCAGATGTTGCAATAGGAAAATCGAAAACCAACATATCAAACAGCAGCTTACACATCATTAGCTAATCAACTTCTTTGGCAGGATCCTAATGAAAATCATTAAGCCACTGCGTCTAAGCATACTTTACCGGCCTTATCGCTGGTTGCAAAAAAATCATCTTGGGATCTCTGCCATGGCACTGGTCGATATGGGGTCATCTCCACGCCTGCGCCCGGAAGCAGAACTTTGGCAATTGGCAGAAAGTGAGTTGAAAACCTGTAACGGCATTATCGATTTAGCCATACCTAAACCTTGCGCTGAATTTTTAGCGACGGGATACGCTTACAATCATCATCAAGATAATAAGAGCGCGTGTACAGCACGTATTCAGATCGAGCGATTGGATAAATCATTGGCCATTTTCGGCAATCGCTATTGGATAGATGGTAAACCGTCTAAACCCCAGCCTTTTGAACAAATGCGGTTGGACTGGAGTCAGGCATTCGGTGGTGAAGGCTATGAAAACAATCCGCACGGTATCGGTTTCAGTCCAGAAGAGCTGGCGGAAGGGATAAAAGCACATCGCTTGCCCAATATTGAAATGCTGCACAATCGCTTAATATCTCAACGTCAATTGGCATCACCGCAAGAAATCCCCGCACCGGCGAGCTTTTGCCCTCTGGATATTGCGTGGCCGAGTCGTTTTAGCCTGATCGGAAAAAAATACAGTAAAGAGTGGCTGGAAAATGAATTTCCGGGGTTTTCCCATGATATCGATTGGCACTTGTTCAATGCGGCTCCCAAAGATCAATGGTGGGAAGAAAGCACCGCCCTGCCAGAACAAGCCAAATGGCGCATTTGGAATATGCACCCGGAGAAACCCATGCAAGAAGGCGTTTTGCCCTCATGGAATGCCCGTTGTTTTATTAAAAGGCTGCGTCTTGATGAAGAGATTTTTGAAGAAGTCGTCATGCGCAACACAACGGTATGGTTCTTTCCCCATTTAGAACAAATGATCCTGATTTGGCAAGGCAGCGCACAAATTAATGAAGATGACGCCAAGGATGTCCTGCAAATGGTATCCGCGCTGGAATTGCATGACAGCCCCCGCCCACAAAGCCATTATCTACAGGTTCTTAAACAGCGCATGGATAAAGAGACAGGTGCTTTATACACTTTTCGGGAAAAAGACCTTATCCCCGAAGAAATTATTGGCGCATGGCTGGATACGGAACTCACAGAGGATGATTCACCATTGCAAAAAAACTTGCAGGTTCGTGAAAAACGCATGCGTGAACAGCAGAAAGAACGGTTGGCAGAATATGGGCAGGATGACAATGCATTTATCCAACCTGAGAATGAACAAATTACCAATTCCAAACCACCCAAATTGGATGAATTGCCGGAATTTGTGGCAAAAGTAGAACAAGATCTCAACCAAAAGCGGGCAGAAGCTGAGTTGAAACGGGCAGAGATAATTGCCAAAGCCAAAGGACAAGGCATTAATGTTGAAAAATCAGCTGCCAAGCCTCAAACCCGGGGGCCGGAAAGCCTGCAAAAAATGCGGGATATATTGCACCAGCAACGCCAGAAAGAAGAGATAGACGATAAAACGCTTGCTCAAACTGAACAATCAATACATTCAATGTACCTCTCTTCAGTGCAGTCACAACCTCCTGCCCCGCGTCTGGCCAGCAATGTATCACAGATCATTCGGAAACGGGCCGAAGCAATCATGCTGCAAGGAGGAGATTTCAGCGAAATGGATTTTACCGGTGTTGATTTGTCTGGCATGGATCTGCGGGGAGCCAATTTCACCCGAACCCTGCTGGAAAGTGCCTGTTTGAATAACTGTCAATTGGATGGTGCCAACTTCACCGAAGCCATGCTAGCCAGAACAGAAATCTGTCACTCATCATTACGTGGCGCCAAATTGGATAACGCCAGTCTGACACTGGCTAAATGTGAGCAGAGCGATTTCTCTGCCGCAAGTTTCGAGCAAACCCAACTACAAGAAACGCGATTGGCTCATTGCCGCTTTGAGCACGCCATTTTCTCAGGCCTGCTCCTGCAAAAAATTTTTATTACGCAGTGCGATTTCGCCCATTCCCAATGGAAAGATTCCAACTTTATGGAACTTGAACTCCCTGCGCTCAAATTTCACTATGCGAATTTAAATAAAGTCTCATTCATCAAATGCAAACTGAAACAAGCGGTTTTTGATAATGCAGAGTTGGAAAGCTGCTCTTGGGTAGAAACACAGGTAAACGGCAGCCGGTTTCATTCAACCAAGCTATTGACCTGTGCATTCGCCATGAACAGTGAACTTAATCAGGCGGATTTCAGCCATGCTACCTTGACGGAATGCAATTTGCGCCAAATGCCGCTGGTTAAGGCTAAATTCTATGCCGCCACGTTGAACAACAGCGATCTCAGTGAGGCTGACTGCCAATCAGCCGATATGCGCTATCTGAATGCACCAAAGAGCATGTTTATCAGGGCTGATTTCCGTAACGCCTTGCTCAGTAATGCCAATTTGATGGGAGCCATTATGCAAAAATGCAACTTCATCGGCACTGATTTATGTGAAACCAATTTATTTCGAACCGATCTGGCTCAATCCGCTATCGATAAAACAACTTTAATTACCCAAGCTTACGTCAATCGAACCAAAACCTTACCAAAACGAGATAAGGAAGTGATATGAGTTCACTCACAGCAGATGAGTTAGTGGATAAAATCAAACAAGGTGAGATTATTGAAAAAATGAATTTGCAGAATCTATCACTAACCGGATGTGACCTATCTGGAGGGGTTTTTAGAGATGTCGATTTTTCGGGTACTGATTTTTCTTATGCTCAATTTAAAGAGTCCGTTTTTACCGAGTGCCAAATAGAAGAAGGCATTTTCCATTCCGCCACATTTGAACAAAATATTTTTGAAAAATGTAACTTAATCCGTTCGACTTTCAATGAAAGTACATTGGCAGACAGCGTCTTTAATCAATCCGTTTTAAAAAAAACACAATTTACCGAGACCAAACAAAATAATACTCAGTATGTGTCCTGCCCGCTGCAATATGCTGTTTTCAACCACAGCCAACTTGACCGAGTTTTATTTTCTGATTCAGGCTTGGATCAGATGACAATGAATAACAGTTATTTCTCTCTGGTGACTTTTTTTCGCCAAGACCTGCGCAAAACCAGTTTTTATACCAGTGAATTCAATAAAACAGTTTTTTTTGAGTGCGATTTGCGCGGTCAGGATTACAACAAACAGCAATTTAAAATGTGCCAATTTACGGGCAGTAAACTTGATAAAGTCAATTTCAGTCACGCAATGTTGACGAATTGCAATTTCAAGGGCGCGGTTTTGCAAGACGCCATATTATCAAATGTCAATGCCACCCAAGCGTTATTTACCGACGCTGATTTAACCCGGGCTTGTTGTAAAAACAGCATATTTGAACAGGCGATTTTTATTGACGCATGCCTTGGAGCCGCTGATTTTCGTTACAGCAAACTGCCAATGGCAATAATGCATAACGTCAGTGCCGAGAACGCGCAATTCACGGGCTGTGATATGCCTTATACAGACTTTTCTTATGCAAATCTCAACAATTGTGATTTCCGGGCAGCCCGTTTCATGAGAACACAGTTTCATCGGGCTCAACAAGTTGGCACCCTGTTCACTGACCGAGAAGGCATTCTGGAAAATGATCCTGAATTATTCGCGGCTGAAGAGTGGAGCATGCAACATAATAAGATTTACTCGGGAGAATCAAAATGACGAAACCTTCTTTTGCGCTTTCTCAATATCCCTTTACAACCTCCCTGACTACCGAACCGTTACAGCAGATGACCGGACAAATCATCAGCACTCATCCGGATGGCAGTTTCATGGCGAAGAGCAAAAACAATCGTGGCTGGCATTGTCGCCGGGCCGCAAGCTGCCTCTTGACGCCAGAGATGGGAGATACTGTGCTGATTACAAAAATTGAAGGCAATCTTTGGATTTTAGCCATATTAGAGCGAACCACCCAACAAGGTGTGGCCGAAATCAGCGTTCCCGGCGATTTAACCATTACATCCCCCGGAAATCTGAGCATGAACAGCAACGGGCTGAATATTACGGCAGACAACGGCAACTGCCATATCAATGAAATGCAATACAGCGGAGAATCTCTGTCTGCCTGGGTATCTGTTGCACGTCTGGTTGGCAATCAATTTGAATCCCTCTGGCAAACCGTAACCCAACTGAGTAACCGGTTATTTCGCCATACAACACAAACAGAAAAGGTGCATGCAGGCCAACTGGATATGCAAGCAGAAAACTATGCCCGATTGCATGCCCAACAAACTATTGTGACTGCAAAAGCCATGACCAAAATAGACGCTGAACAGATTCATATCGGCTAAGGAGAAAATCATGTATGCCAATACGCAAGGTGGTGGAAAAGATTTTGCAACTCCCGATGTTTGCCTGACCCCCTCCGGGCTCTCACCAGTACCCATGACTTATCCCAATACAGCAGAAGGCCCAATGGGAGCTCCCGGAGCATCAAATATCCTGTTTGCGGGTTGTCCGGTACATAATATAACCACCAACATTACCTTAACAATGGGAGATAATGCAGGCGTTAATTTTGGCGTGGCTTCCGGCACAGTAATGGGGCCATCGCGCCATACCGCGGGGGCAAATACCGTTTTAGTCAAAGGCTCCCCCGTTACGCGCCTGTCGAGCCCAACCATGCAAAATTCAACTAACGTGCCGGGTTCACGCATTGCACCCAGTCAAACCAAAGTCATGATCCAAGCCTCCTGATATTGGATATCTGACAGATAACAATTTTGCCGCACTCGCTTTGCCATCTTTGCTACATAGAAAGCCTTCTACATAAACCATTTGTTACATAAACAATAAGTCAGACCTTAACTAATCTGGCGGGCATGATGACATTTCATTTTCTCCGGAGAAATAACATTACAACAAACAGGTTAAAAACGATCACATGGTCGAGCAAGAGGCTAACCCCAGCCATGTCTCTGGTAGTTATTTCTCTGATAATAATATCTCTGACCATCATCACGGGTTGTTCATCTTCATCGTCACAACCTAAGTTGCCACCTTATAAAATCATCTTCGACACGACTTCAGACATGAATAATTTCGCCCCATTGAAAATGCATGTTCTTTTGTTGAAATCACGTGAGGAATTTATGTCTGCTGAGTTCTTTTCTTTACAAAGAAAGGATAAGGCTGCTTTAGGCGACAAATTGGTCAATGAAAACCAGTTTTTTCTCCGGCCTTCTCGGTCGACCTATTGTGTAATAGAAAAAAATCAGTCAGAAGCCAACTACATAGGAGTTATTGCCGAATATAGCCAATTGAGCGGTAAAAAATGGCGCATTGCCTTTCCCGTTCCCTTACCTCCTGAAAAGCCCTCTTTTTATGAGTTCTGGCGTTCTTCTCCTGACGAATTAAATGTATGCGTTAAAGTCACCCACAACGGCTTAAGTTCCATTCAAAAATGTAACTTGAGTTGTACAGCCGAGACTGAAGAGAACAATGAATAAATCAGAAAAAGTTATCTGGACAGAAGGTATGTTTTTGCGTCCCCATCATTTCCAGCAGTCTGAAAGCTATCTGGAAGCCTATATCCGCGATTGGGGCCAGGCACAAATTTCTTACTATTGGGGATTTTTGACCCTTGAAATAGATCAAAAATCACTTAACCAAAGTAAAGTAAAACTTTCCTCAGCCAGCGGAATTTTTCCAGACGGGACTCCGTTTAGTTTTGATGCTGCCAATGCCCCATCGCCTTTGCAGCTCAATGAAAATCAGACAAATGTTGATGTAGTACTCGCTCTGCCGACATTCCGGCAGGGAAAAGAAGATGTCATTTTCAGTGAAAGAAATGATTCGTTGGCGCGTTATGTCAGCTTCGAAGTTGAAGTGAATGATTTCAATGCCATGTCAGTCGGCAATGCAGCCATACAATTTGGTAAAATGCGTTTGCGCCTGATGCTGAAATCCGATTTAACACCAGAATGGACAGCGCTCAGCATCCTGCACGTTGTTAACAAAACAAGTGACAAGAAACTTCATATCGAACCGCTGTTTATTCCCCCCCTGCTCAATTGCCGTGCCAGCCCACAAGTTGTCGGTTTTATCAATGATATACAAGGCTTGCTGGAGCAGCGTCGCCAGCAAATCAGCCAACGTTTATTGCAGCTGGGAAGCCGCAACGACTCTGAAATCATGGATTTCCTCCTGTTGTCACTGCTAAACCGTTATAGCGGTCAGGTAAGCCATGCCCAGAATTTATCCTTGCTGCATCCTGAGCGCTTATTCAGCGATTGGCTGCAATTTGCCACCGAACTGGCGACATTTTCCCAAAATCGGGTTCCTGAAGATAATTTGCCTATTTACGATCATGACAACCTGATGCAATGCTTTAATCAGCTCATGTTCCAGTTGCGTCAAGGGTTGTCAATCATTCTGGAAGAACAGGCTATCCAACTGCCATTGACGGAATATTCTCATGGCTTGAATGTCGCGACATTGCCTGATGCCAACATGATCCACACCTTCAGCTTCATTCTGGCTGTTCACGCTGACATCGCCAACGACGTATTGATGGGCAGCTTCCCCGCTCAAATGAAAATATCGCCCGTTGACCGCATACGTGAATTAGTGCAATTGCAATTACCCGGTATTCCGCTGCGGGCAATGCCGTCAGTTCCCAGACAAATTCCCTGGCATTCTGGTTATGTCTATTTTGAATTGGAAAAAGAGGGCGAACTGTGGAAACAAATGGAGAAATCCGGAGGCTTTGCGTTACATCTGGCAGGTGAATTCCCAGGCCTGAGCATAGAGTTCTGGGCTGTCCGCAATCAGGAAAAATCAAGGTAAGCGAAGCCTATGATGCAGGAAAAATTAAAGACCGAACAAAAAATACAGGTTGACGATGCCAACCGCAATCCCTTGGTTTCTGCCGCAAATCCATTGCTAAATAGCATTCCCCAGATCCGGCATTCTGTTGTGCATCCCGACCCGGCCCATTTAAGGCAGCAATTAATCAACGAAATCCGGAATTTTGAAGTCATCTGCCAACAAGCCAAGTTGCCTTATGAAATGATCATTGGCGCCCGCTATTGTCTGTGTACCGCATTGGACGAAGCGGCGGCACTGACACCATGGGGACTGCGCAGTGTTTGGTCTGGCAATGGATTATTGGTCACTTTCCATAATGAAACATGGGGGGGAGAAAAATTCTTTCAGCTACTGGCTAAGCTATCACAAAATCCCAAAGAGCATCTCTTTCTGCTGGAACTGATTAACTTTTGCCTGCAACTGGGTTTCGAAGGACGCTATCGAGTCATTGATAACGGTCGCACTCAATTAGAAACGGTAAAGCAACGCCTGTTTCAATTGATACGTTCTATCCGGGGCAATTACTCAACGGTGTTATCCCCCAAGGTACACACTGCCACTGTACCGAACAAGTCCTGGCAATTTTCCTTACCTCTTTGGGTCATTGCAGCAATCTTAGGTTTTTTGCTGTGTCTTTTGTATATCGGTTTGAACTGGCAGCTGAGTAAAATACTCAACCCTGTTATGGATAAAATCTATCAGATCAATCTCCCCAACATAGAAGAAAACAATCAGGCATTTCGCCCCATGTCTAAGTCAACGCCACTAAAGCTGAAAACTATATTGAAGGAAGAGATAGATGACGGTTTCTTGGATGTAACCGATTTACCAGACAGAAGCATAGTGACATTGAAGGGCGACGGCTTATTCAGCAGTAGCTCTACCCAAATCAAAAACCAATATTTAATGATCATCAGGCAGATAGCTGAAGCAATGAATAATATTCAAGGTAAAATTTTAGTTGTCGGGTACACCGATAACATACCGGTTCACCGCAACAACTTTCGGTATTCATCCAACAAGGCCTTATCACTGGCCAGAGCCAGATCTGTGCAAAAAGAGCTTCAACGTTATCTGAATCAACCAGAAAGAGTCCATGCACAAGGAAAAGGAGCCGAAAACCCTATAGTTCCCAATGATACTCCCAGTAACCGAGCCAAAAACAGACGAGTCGAAATTACATTATTCACTTCTCCTGTAAATCAAACGATGTAAGGAAACGAATACATGCTGAATGCCCTCCTTGCTATCATCACCAGCAGATTGATGTGGAGCTTCCTCAATATAACGGCTATCTCTTCTATTGTCTGGTTTCTGGGCCCTCTTATTTCCATCGACAATAGAGTTCCGCTTAAATCAGATTCAACACGAGTCATTGTTATTGCTTGTATTAGCCTGCTGTGGCTAATAATCAAATTGGTTCCCCGTCTTTATCGGTTATGGTTCAATAAAAAAGTAGAGAAACAACTCACTATTAATCAGGATAAAAAAGAAGAAATAAAACAAGATGAGCCGGTCTTCACATTAGCGGAACGTTTTGTCAATGCGATAAAATTATTGAAAAAAGCGTACTTTTCTGGTTTGTACAATAAAAACAAGCCACATTGGATAAACGTTTTCAAACGCCAATATATATATCAAATACCTTGGTATCTGGTTATTGGCGAAAAAAACTCGGGTAAAACAACCGCGCTGGCAAATTCAGGCTTACACTTTTCATTGACAGACTATCTTGGTAAATCCGCGCTGTACAATAAGTACAGCAAACAGGCTACGGATGATTTTAACTGGTGGTTTACCAATAAAGCGGTTCTGCTTGATACCGCCGGTCGCTACACCACACAGGATAGTTCGCCTAATCAGGATGCCAGTGAATGGAAAAAACTCATCCGATTATTGAAAAAGTACCGTGCCCGCCAACCCATCAATGGAATTATCATCACTATCAGTGTTGAGGACTTACTGGAGCCATCAAGTAATGTCCGGGATAAAAAGGCTTATATATTGAGCAAACGCTTATCTGAATTACATGAGCAATTTAAAATACAACTGCCTATTTATATTTTCATAACAAAAACAGATTTACTGAAAGGATTTACGGCTTATTTCACCCATTTTGACAAAGCATCACGCGAACAAATTTGGGGTTTTAATTTCCCTTGGGGAAATAAAACCAACTGCAATTTGCATGAAATCTTTGAGAAAAAATACAATGAATTGCAATTGAGACTGGAAGCTGAATTACCCTATATTCTCTTGAATGGGCGCAATTCGCGGCAATGTGCAGAAAGCTATCTTTTCCCACAAGAAATTGCATCTTTGCGCCCGCACCTTGCGCAATATCTTGAAATTGTCTTTGCCAAATCAGGATTTGAAATACCTTGCTATCCACGGGGATTGTATTTTACCAGTGGAATCCAAGAAGGGATTGCGGTCGACAATGTCATGGCAGATTTGAACCAAAAATTCCAACTGCCGGTAGATAATGACAGTAATGCCATGTCATGGGGAGATGAAAAAGGCATTATCCCTCCTCCTCCAGCCGGTCAATCTTATTTCCTGAAAAATGTGCTGGAGAATATTTTTCAGGAAGCAGGAATAGCCGGTTACAACCGTTGGTGGGTATATCGCAAGCGCCTGTTGGATTTATTGGGATACATTATCCTGTTTGCAATCGCCGCCTTTATAAGCCAGCTATTTTTGATCAGTTATAACAATAATCTCGATTACTTGGCAGAAATACAACACAAGATCCCGACTGTTGTTCGTCAGGGAAATGAATTAAAAGGAAATGATGACAATATTTATGCCCTGCTTCCGATTTTAAATACACTGGCCAAATTAGATAAAAGCACGGACTTTTCTTTAAATGATCCTCCACTGTCCTACCGCATGGGGTTATACACAGGAGTAGA
This sequence comes from Xenorhabdus santafensis, assembly GCF_033949405.1. Classification (NCBI taxonomy): domain Bacteria; kingdom Pseudomonadati; phylum Pseudomonadota; class Gammaproteobacteria; order Enterobacterales; family Morganellaceae; genus Xenorhabdus; species Xenorhabdus santafensis. The sequence continues at coordinate 25,294 of NZ_VCDN01000058.1, forward strand.
AATCAGTAATGCAAGCCACACCTTATATTCCAAAGCACTAAAAAATTTGCTGCTGCCAAAAATAGCAAAGTTAATTACGAATCAAATGAACACTGAGAACGGTGGAGATATAGAGAACACCTACAATACGCTGAAAGCCTATCAGATGTTATATCAACCTAAACATTATGATGGAAAATTCCTGCGCATGTGGGTCATGCAATATCTGACGAATCAGCAGGATGCAGATCTGGATGTAGATACAACACAAGCACAATTGCAACAAATGAATCAGCACCTGAGCCGATTACTGGATAACCAAGTTGTCAGTTCACCCTTTCTTCGTGACGACAAACTTATTAAAAAAAAACAGATAGCCATCAGTCAAATACCACCAGCCCAACGCGCCTATAACTACCTGAAAAACAAATTGCTGAATGACCCGAATTTACCCTCGGTGAATCTGGTTACACTGGCCGGCCCCCAAGCTGAATTGGCTTTTTTAAGCCTCGATGACGTACCGGGAATGTTTACGCCAACGGGTTATAAAAAAGGAATGAATCAAGATCTTAATACTTATCTTACGACCTGGCATTCACAGGATAATTGGGTACTTGGCAGCTATGCGAAAATCTTGACCGCAAATGAAATCAAATCCTTTGTTAATCGGCTTTATATCAATGATTACATCAATTACTGGGATAAATTTTTGGCTAATATTCAGTTGAAAAATGTTGATAATCTGGAGCAAAGAATCAGTACGGCTCGCCTGCTTTCTGACGATGATTCACCGCTGCGCAGTCTTGTTATTAACATCAGTAAAAATGTGACATTGACTAAATCCATGCTGGATAGAAATACCCCTGCGGCTAAGAAACTCGATAACGTCGTAAAAAGCAAAACAGGTAAAATCTCACAATTTGTTCCCACAAAAACCATTTCTAAACGAATACTGCCGGACAACCAGCAAGATACCGCAGGAAAAATACTGGAAGAACATTTTGCACAACTGACTGCATTGGCGAAAAGCCCGGACGGAAAAAATAAAGCGATCCCTTTTGATAACACATTGAAACAAATCAAAGAGTTGTATCAATATCTCAACGCCGTACAAAGTGCCATCAAAATGAACATGCCTTTTCCAGCAAATAATACTATTACCCAACTGCAAGCCTCGTCCGAACGCCTGCCAGTGCCGTTCAAGAGCATGATTTCCTCACTGGCTGTCGGAGCCAGTAGCGATACCCAGCTTACTGACATGAAGAATGTAGCCAAAAATCTCGGTGCAGAAGTCAGCGTTTTTTGTCGTCAGGCAATTGCCCATCGTTATCCGCTGGTATCTGGAGCCAAACTTGATATCAAGCCTGATGACATGGCCCGGATGTTCGCACCAACAACGGGGTTAATGGACAGCTTTTTCCAGAAAAATTTGATGGGAAAAATCGACATGACTGAATCAACATGGCAGTTTATGCCGGGAATTGACGGCAAGCCCCTGCAGGGAGGGGAAACATTGCTCAAGCCCTTCCAGCAGGCTCAGATTATCCGCAATACCTTGTTTGCCAATGGCGCCCCCACTCCGTCATTCCATGTTATGACAGGTTCAGTCAGCATGGATAACAATATATTGAGCATGACACTCGATGTGGACGGGCAAAAATTACAATATAGCCACGGCCCGCAAGTCTCACAGCTCATTAGCTGGCCCGGCCCGAATAAAACCAATCAAGTTCTCATTCAACTGAATTTAAGCGATGGTACCACCGCCAATTTATCCACATCCGGTTTTTGGGCACTGAACCGGCTATTGAATCGCGCTACACAAATTCAACACAGTAAAACCAATGGTGACAACTCCGCCATACGGGCAACATTCAACATCAGCGGTCATCGTATTTCGCTGGAATTTACACCAACCAGTGTTTTCAACCCGTTCCAGCTCCCTATGTTCTCTTGTCCGAATGACTCTGCTTTTAAAACCGCCTAATTAACCATCTTAAAGTGAACTGAAAATATCATGAATATTGATGAGTTACTTACCCCGATTAGCCCGGAATCTCCTTGTGGAGATGATCTGGAATACGATGATGAATTCTTGGCGATAGAGCGATTATTAGTCGAAAAACCAGAGCAACAATTTGGCGATGTCATCATCCCGTCTGAACCGCCCAATTGGGGGGAAATTGAGAAAAAAGCCATTAAACTGCTCACCCGGACTAAAGATCTCCGTATCATTATCGCCCTAATGCGGTCATGGCTGAATCAGCGTGGTTTATGTGGTTATGCTGATGGATTGAATCTACTTCGCCAAACTCTGGCAATGTATTGGGTAGATGTGTGGCCAAAATTGGAATTTGATGGTGAATACGACCCCTTACTGCGCCTGAACGCACTGGCAGCCATCGAAGATGGTTCGCCCAGCACAATAACCGCCCAATACTCTATTTTACTGAAAGATGTTTCGAGCGAACTGACATTTCAGGAAGCCTTTTCACTCCTTAGTGGCACAGTGACGGAAGTCAGCAATTATTCTGGCGGGCGCAGCAGGCTGGTCGAAGAGCTGAAACAAAAATACGACACCCCTGAAATTCAGGCAATCAAAGCGATCCATGAGCACCTGACCGCCCTGCTCGAAACCATTCGCGATAATTTATCTGCCGGCCATATGCCCGTACTGCCACAATTCCTGAAACAGTTGGAGACCATCATTGAATACTGTTTGCCACCTGAGGAAGTCGATATTGCAGACAATACTGACGAATTGGGCATGGCGGAACTCCAATCGCTCATGCAACCCGGCACAGATTTGGAACAAGCCGCCTCTTCAATAATGTCAGGCGGTATACCACTGTCCCTGTGGAAAGCCCTTGAAATCAGCAACCGCGATGAAGCTCATATGTTATTGGAAAAGGTTAAAAATTATTTTCTCCAAAATGAGCCAAGCCACCCCGCACCAATGATGATTCAGCGTATTCAGAGGCTGATTCACAGTGATTTCATGGACATCATTCATGATCTTGCCCCCAGTGGGCTGGATCAACTGGAAGTCATTTTTGGTCACTCAGACCATTCCGATACAGATATGGATTAGTTATTTATTGTTTAAATTGAAACTGTTATCCCCGCACATTGCATTTATCCAACGGCACCATTCTCAATACCTTTCACATGATGGGCATGCAATAAAACCCTGATGCGAAAGGTAGTGGGACATATAACTTGAGAGTTAAAAGCAGTATTAACTTACCTACATATACCCAATTGGATTTTAAGTTTTGTGACTTAAAAATCGGGTATAGCCAATAACGGAGAACTTGTCATGAAATCCAGCGGACAGAAGTTTATAGCCCGAAACCGCGCTCCACGCGTACAGATTGAATACGATGTTGAACTTTACGGTTCAGAAAAAACGGTTCAATTGCCCTTCGTCATGGGTGTTGTCGCTGATTTGGCTGGGAAACCTGTAGAGGCCTTGCCCGATGTCAGTGATCGCAAATTTATGGAAATTGACGTTGATAACTTTGATGAACGCATGAGTTCAATCAGCCCCCGTGCTGCCTTTCAGGTTGATAACACATTAACAGGGGAAGGAAAGCTGAACGTCGATTTAACGTTCAAAACGATGGAGGATTTTCAACCCGATGCCATAGCCAAAAATGTAGAGCCCCTGGCCAAGTTACTGGAAGCACGCGTCCAGTTGGCAAACCTGCTGTCTTATATGGACGGCAAAAGCGGAGCAGAGCAACTGATTTCCGAAATATTGCAAAACCCGGCCCTCTTGCAATCCTTGGCGGAAGCCCCTAATCCTGAAAACAGTGCTTCAGAAGAAAATGAAACTTCAGACGACAGCACAAACGATAAGGAATAATTCATGAGTACAACTGAACAAGATACTTTGCCTCAACAAGAACAGGTATCTAAAGAGTATACCCCTGATGAGCTCAGCACTCTGCTGAACAAGGAATTCCGTCCGCAAAGTGACCAAACCCGTAATGCCGTTGAGTCCGCAGTAAAAACGCTGGCGCAACAGGCATTGGAAAATACCATCACCGTTTCTGGAGATACCTATCGAACCATCCAGTCACTCATTTCGGAAATTGATGCCAAGATATCCCAACAGATGAATCACATCCTGCACCATAAAGAGTTTCAAACGCTGGAAGGCGCATGGCGGGGATTGCATCATCTGGTCAACAATACTGAAACCGATGAAATGTTGAAAATCCGGGTCATGAGCCTGTCCAAAAAGGAATTGGGCAGCACCCTAAAACGTTTCAAGGGGATCAGCTGGGATCAAAGCCCAATATTCAAAAAAATCTACGAAGCCGAATATGGTCAATTTGGTGGTGAACCTTTCGGCTGCCTGGTGGGTGATTACCATTTCGATCATACCGCCCCCGATGTTGAACTTTTGCGCGAAATGGCACAAATCAGCGCGGCGGCACACTGCCCCTTTATTGCAGGTGCAGCTCCCAGTGTGATGCAAATGGAATCCTGGCAGGAATTGGCCAACCCACGCGACCTGACAAAAATCTTCCAAAATACGGAATATGCATCTTGGCGCAGTTTACGGGAATCCGAAGATTCGCGTTATATTGGGTTAACCCTCCCGCGTTTCCTTTCCCGTCTACCTTACGGTGCCCTGACCAATCCCGTAGACAGCTTCAATTTTGAGGAAGATACCGACGGCCCGAACCACGATAACTACACGTGGTCGAATTCTGCTTATGCGATGGCCGTCAATATTAACCGTTCATTTAAAATGTATGGCTGGACGACCTCCATCCGTGGCGTAGAATCCGGTGGGATTGTGGAAAACCTGCCTACCTACACTTTCCCCACCGATGATGGCGGCGTGGATATGAAGTGCCCAACTGAAATTGCCATCAGCGACCGCCGTGAGGCTGAGCTGGCAAAAAATGGCTTTATTCCATTATTGCACCGCAAAAACAGTGATATGGCGGCTTTCATCGGCGCCCAGTCGTTGCAAAAGCCTGCTGAATACTTCGATCCTGATGCGACTGCCAATGCGAACCTGGCTGCCCGCCTGCCTTATCTATTCGCCTGCTGTCGTTTCGCCCATTACCTGAAATGTATCGTGCGCGACAAAATCGGGTCTTTTCAGGAGCGTGAAGATATGGAGCGCTGGCTCAACAAATGGATCGTCAATTATGTTGATGGCGATCCGGTAAACTCATCACAAGGAACCAAAGCGAGAAAACCGCTGGCAGCCGCGGAAGTTAAGGTTGAAGAGATCGAAGGTAACCCCGGATACTACCATGCGAAGTTCTTCCTGCGCCCGCATTATCAACTGGAAGGTTTGACCGTTTCCCTGCGCTTGGTTTCAAAATTACCGTCACTGAAAAGCGCTTAAAAAACTTTTTGTCAGTCAATATTCTAATAAATGCCCCACCAATAATTTTAGCTGGACACGCTTATCTCTACCCTTATCTCTACAAGCAATATCAACATATCTTTATTTAATTTAATTAATTTAACTTAATTAATTCAACTCTATTAAGGTGAAAAACTATGTCTACAGGTACTGATTCATTTATCCAATTTTCAAATATCACAGGCGAAGCTGGAGATGAAAAACATAAAGGTTGGACCGCCGTCAGATCATTCTCACTTAATCTGTCGACTAGCGTTAATCGTGGCACTCAAACCGGCGGATTGGGAGCGGGTATTGTTGGCGTCAGTGATCTGGTTGTCGACGTCTATTTTGACAAAGCCGCTGTCAGCCTGCGCCAATATCTTGTAAAAGGAACGCACATTCAGGACACCAAACTGAATGTACGTCGTCAGGGCGGGGAACAAGGGGCTTGGTACCAATTAGAGCTGACAAACTCGCTGATCGCAGACTCCAGAGTTGTCTATGGTGACGGCTTCTTCCATTCTCAAATTGTTATTGCATTCCAAATATTCAAAGAAAGCTACTTTCCTCAAGATAGTAAAGGTGCTGCAGGTGCTGAGGTTCACTACAAGTGGGATACCTTCGCCAATAAACTTGAGTAATATCTGTAAAACTACATCAACTAGCCCCCTGTTCATGGGGGTTAGTTTCTCAATTATTACTATCAACACTTCTGTTTTTACCAACCACATTTTTATCAACAAACATTTCTATTAACAGACAATAGGTATCCATGATTATGCGATTCACCATTGTTAAGAACTCAGGTACCGATCAACCCGCACAACTGAGTTACGATTTTACCCCGCCCGGCGGCACTATTGGTCGCAGTAAAGATAATAACTGGGTTCTGCCCGATGAGGAGTTATCTATTGCCCGGCTGCAGGCCATTGTATCTATTTCAGCAGATGGAGAGTGTTGGATTGTCAACCGCGGCTCTTCCTCTGAAATTTTGCTGAATATGATACCACTGAGGCCTGAAAGGCAGGTTGAAATTCGTGGTGGTGATACTCTTAAGATTGGTAATTACCAGATTCAAGTGACTGACATAGCCAAAAATTCACAGGCGTCAGGAAATCATGCACCCGAAAATCACAGTGAAGCGGAAATTCCCAACGGAGTCTGGGAAAATCTCGAACATATGTTCACAACTGCCAATACATTGACTAACCAGAGTACTTCTGATCAATCTATTGCTGATCATTCCATTAATGAACAAACTGTCCCCGGACAAAGTATTCCTGAGAAAACCGCGATTGCTAACACTGCACCGGCCCTGATTATCCCACATAAAACAATTCAGGAATTGAACAACAATAACCCGTTGATAAAAGAGCAACAAAGCCAAGAACGCAACCCCAGTGATCCGCTGGCGCATATTGAATCAATAACCGACCTTGAGGCGCTACAAACAAGATCAACGGACCCGATGGCAATGTTCAATTCAGATGCCACCTTCCAACAAGAAAGTATATTCAGTAATCATACGCCGACGACACTTATTCAGCCTGATAATCAACCACTCGATCATCAAGATGTCGATAAAAAGAGCCTTGACCCGCTTGCGCTGTTTTCTGATACGCATGCACGAAATACCAATGATGATAATCCCTTGAGTGAAGTGCTGAACAACGCTGTCCCCTTGAATTCACCGGATGACACCGCAACGGCAGAATCTCAATCTACTTTGGAGCCTACAACCAGCACTTCCCTCTTTGATGAACCTGTATCCGACCCCAAACATTCAGTTACTCAAGATGCGTCCAGCCAAACTTCTTCCTTGCCTCCCTTGTTTACACAGGAAAAACCAAGGGAAAGCACCTTCTCAGGAATAACAGAGGCAGGCTCCCGTACTTTCCATGAAAATTTCCATGAAAACTACGATCATAAAATAACGGAAACCAAACCAAAGGAGAAATTGCCTGAAGAAGATTTGATTGCGGCATTACTTGAAGGAATGGGGCTACAAAACTTGAGCAAATTGCCAATCGATAGGCAAATCATGCATCAGTTGGGGGCATTAATCCATCAGCTATCTCAAGGGGTCATAGCACTCAATGAATCACGCAATTTATTTAAGCGCAAAATAAAATTAATCACAGGCACGAACCCAACCTCTCAGGATGTGCAGAACCCGTTTGAGCTGTTGTCCTCTGCTCAATCCGTTTTATCACTGGTATTTAACCATATCTTAGGTTTTATCCCACTTGAGCAAGCCACCCACGATATTTTAACCGAATTACAGGCCCATCAAGCGGGCATCATTGCCGGGGTGCAAGCCGTAGAGGAAGATAAATTGCATTTGTTCAATCCCTCCCTGCTTGAACAACAAGCAAAAGATGAAGGTCGTTTGCCTCGCTTAGCACTCTCATCAACCCATAAGGCCTTAATGTGGGATTACTTCATTAAACATTATCAAACAGCCATCAATCAATCTGAACAAGACTCTGCCCTGTTTGGTGAAAACTTCCTGCGAGCTTATGAAACCGAGGTTGAAAGATATAAACACACCCAACATAAAGATTCGAAAAACAAAGCTGAAAAATAACATTTATTAGCCGCATTTCTTCCAACACTCTTCCCATTTTCACAACAACAAATAGGTAACCCATGAACGACAATATCACTTTGCTCCATGGCGGTTATCGTAGCCGAAGCAACACTGCCCGCATTACTGCCAAAGATAGAATGCAGCCTTCCTTGCTGGATAAGCTCACAGATGACGAGCCCCATAAGAAAAAAGAGGCTATGAATAACTATCTATTGTCGCACAGTGCCTTGCGACAAAGCGTCATGAGAGATTTACAGTGGCTGCTCAATAGTATCAACAGTGAATCAGAACAAGACCTTTCCCGCTATCCAGAAATCCGCCATTCCGTTTATAATTTTGGCCTGACGCCTCTGGCCGGTAAATCTATTTCTGAAGTCGAATGGGAAGATATCCAACATAATATCCTCACCACAATCCGCACATTTGAACCACGCATTATTCCAGATGGACTTGAAATCAATCGCATTTCTGATGCCAGCACATTGGTTTTATACAACACACTGCCGATAGAGATAAAAGGATTTTTATGGTGCGTTCCATGGCCCCTTGAATTCCAGTTTTACAGTGATGTCGATTTAGAAAATGGTTATTTCACCATCAGAGAAGTCGGCTAAGGTCAAGGTAAACAGAGATAGAGGAGCGGCCATGGACAGTAAACTGCTTGAATATTACAACCGAGAATTAGTGTACTTACGTGAATTGGGTAAAGAATTTGCAGAACGTTACCCTAAAGTTGCCAATCGACTGGGAATGCACGGTATCGATGTCGCAGATCCTTATGTTGAGCGCCTGATGGAAGGATTCGCTTTTCTGACATCCCGCATTCAATTGAAGATGGATGCCGAATTTCCACATTTTTCCGAGCATTTGCTGGAAATGCTCTACCCCAATTATCTTTCCCCGACTCCTTCAATGGCGGTCGTAGAACTCCAGCCTGATACCAGCAAAGGGGATATCAGCCACGGATTTTTGGTGCCCCGCGGAACACTCATGCACTGCCAGACATTAAAGAAAGAAGGTATTACGTTCAACTATGCCACCACACAGGACGTCACTTTACAGCCCCTGCACCTGCAACATATTGAACTCGGCAAGATCCCGGCCAACTTGCCATTGGTGGCACTCGATCTTCACCAACATGGCGCTATAAGTGCACTTCGTATTCAGTTAAGTTGTAAAGAAAAATTCTTCCTCAATGAATTAGATCTCAACAAGCTGATATTTTTTCTTTCAGGGCCAGATATACAATCCCAGCAATTGCTGGAGTTGATTATGGAACATACTGTTGGCATGGTATGCCAGACTCTTGGTGATGATCCCCAATATCAGGTTCTACCCGACATTTTTCCTCATCATGAAGGATTTGATGATGATCAGTCGTTATTTCCCAACGACCCACGCAATTTCAGTGGATACCGACAGCTTCAGGAATATTTTGCTTTTCCGGCGCGTTTCCAGTTCTTCAGCATCAAAGGAATGGGATCTTTCTTGGAGCAGACAAACGAAAAGAATGAATTTGAATTGATTCTACTGCTGGATAAGATCGATGCAGACTTGGAAAATTTGGTAGATGCATCTTATTTAACTTTAAACTGTACTCCCGTCATTAATTTATTTCCCAAAGTCACTGAACGTGTCATGGTGAAAGAAAACACGAATGAATTCCATTTAGTTGTCGATAACACCCGCCCGTTGGACTACGAAATTTTTTCAGTGCAGCGTTTACACGGTGCTGACGTCAAGCGCAAAGATATACAAGTTTTCAAGCCTTTTTGGTCAACATTCAGCAACGATAAAGAAAATTACGGTGCTTACTTTTCCTTACGCCGTAATCCCCGGATTTTGTCTGAGCATGCGCGCCAATACGGAACGCGTTCCAGTTATATTGGTACAGAAACTTTTGTTTCTATTGTTGATGAACACCACTCCCCGTGGCCCAATCAACTTAAGTTTCTGACGGCCGATGTTATGTGTACCAACCGTGATTTATCGACCATCCTGCGCCAGCAAGATCTCGACAATTTCACTATGCTGGATTCCATTCCCATTAACCGAATTATCTTTCTCAAAAGACCGACTATCCCGCGCCCCGCCTTAGCCCAAGGCTCCTCATCCTGGCGATTGATAAGCCAACTCCAGCTTAATTATTTAAACTTTATGGATAAAGTTGATGAGCAAGGCTCTCAGGCATTGCGGCAATTATTGAGTCTTTATGCAAACCTCGCCGATCCGGCCACCGTCCGCCAAATTAATGGCATACGCCATTGTTCATTAAACACGGTTTATCGACGGGTTCCCGAACCTGGCCCGATTGCTTTTGCCCGTGGGGTCAGTATCCGGCTGGAAGTGAATGAACAAGAATTCGCAGGAACCAGCCCTTGGTTGTTGGGGAGTGTACTGGAAAAGCTATTTTCCCATCTGGTTACCATGAATTCCTTCACTGAAATGACGCTATACAGCCAGCAACGTGGTGATATCGGATTTTGGCCTGCCCGCATGGGCAACAAGACGTTAATATAAAAAAGACAGATGAAACATATGAAAACGAAAAAAGCAAAAACTGTTTCCATTCATCATGTCAGTCGGTTACCTGACGATTTTTGGCTACAACTCACGCAAGCACCGTGGAAGTTTGATTTATTCCAAACCTTGCGCCGCATAGACGCCCAGTCCGGGCAGTATTACATGCTCGGTTCGGCCCCTTTGCCGCGCTACGATATTTTGCGGCTAGGCCAAGAATCCTCCCTGATTTTCGCGCCTTCTACCCTGTCTAAAGTCAATCGACGAGGGGAATCGAAATCATATGATATGCTGATTTACAGTTTTGGCTTGCTCGGCCCCAATGGCCCTATGCCATTGCATATCACTGAATATGCCTATTCCCGGCAATATAATTATCAAGACCCGACACTAAACGCCTTTCTCAATTTATTTCACCATCGACTGACGCTATTGTTCTATCGGGCTTGGGCAAATAGCCAGCCAACCGTTTCACTTGACCGGCCGGATAATCAACGATTTTGCCATTATCTTGCCTGTTTAGTAGGCATGGGGTTACCGGCACAAAAAAAACCGGATACCATTAATGACCATGCCCGTTATTTTCTATCCGGCCATTTATCCCGCCAAAAGCACAACGCGGAAGGAATGGAAAAAATACTGTTTAGTTACTTCAATATTCCGATAAAAATAATACAAAATATTCCCCAATGGCTGAAAATAGAAGTACACGATCAAGCTCGATTAAAAGCGGGTCGAAATATGCCCCGTTTAGGCCAATCTGCTTTTTTGGGTATTGCACTCTATGATGTTCAGCATAAATTTCGCATTGAATTAGGCCCGCTAAAGCTGGACGAATATGCTCTGTTTTTGCCGGGCAAGCCTAAATCACAACAATTATGCGATTGGGTTCATCAATATTTGGGCATCGAATATGCATGGGATATTCGGTTAATCCTCCATCAATCCGATATAAAAGGCATCCATTTGTCAAAACCAATGAAATTGGGTCTGGACAGCTGGTTGGGTAAAATTGAACGGCCAACCCATCGTGGTGATTTGCTGTATACCTATAAATAAATTGCTTTATGCCGATAAAAAGTACTGTATCGCTATAAATGTCAGTATTCATAAATGCCCGGATGCATCTGAATATCCGCCTGCCCACCAACATAATTTCTAGTAATAATCTCTACCCCCTGCATTCCATTATTTAGCATTTCGTTTTTGAGCACGTAACTATTAATCATATTGTCATTATTTTTCACAATAACATTGCGGGTGATACTTTTATGTCAGAAATCAATCGTTCTGTACTCTTTGGTAAACTCAACCGTACCCTGTTCTCTGCGCTGGAAAGTGCCACAACCTTTTGTAAACTGCGCGGAAACCCCTATGTTGAGTTAGTTCACTGGTTGCATCAATTGATGCAGCATCAAAACAGTGACCTGCAACAAATTATTCGTTATTTTGCTCTGGAAGAAGACAAGCTGACGCAAGATATTGTCACCGCGCTGGATCGATTGCCCCGTGGCGCAAGTGCCATTTCTGATCTGTCAGAACACATTGACAATGCGGTAGAGCGTGCCTGGATATATGGCTCATTAAAGTTTGGTGTCAATAAGATCCGCAGTGCACATTTACTCATCGGCATGTTAAAAACCTTTAACTTACGCAACGCGCTGAAAGCCATTTCTCCCCAATTTGATCGCATTAATGCAGATACCCTTCTCAACCTTATCAATGAGATTTGCGGCAATAGTGAAGAAACTCAGGAAGACACACTGTCGTCAGAAGCCGCTCAAGGAACCACCTCATCATCTGCATCCTCGCAACAATCGGCTTTGCAACAATACGGGCAAGAGCTGACCGCCCGTGCACGCAATGGCGAAATTGATCCGGTAACAGGGCGTGATGAGGAAATTCGCCAAATTATCGACATTCTCATGCGACGGCGCCAAAACAACCCCTTGCTCACGGGCGAGGCGGGCGTGGGTAAAACCGCAGTTATTGAAGGATTTGCATTGCGGATTGCCTCAGGTGAAGTTCCTCCGCCTTTGCGCAATGTCCAGCTTTGGTTATTGGATATAGGCATGTTACAGGCAGGGGCCGGCGTTAAAGGTGAATTTGAATCCCGATTGCGCAAAGTCATTGATGAAGTGCAATCCAGCCCGATTCCAATCATCTTGTTTATTGATGAGATCCACACCTTAATCGGCGCGGGTGGACAACAGGGAACCGGCGATGCGGCCAACTTGCTGAAACCTGCCTTGGCCCGGGGACAATTGCGGACACTGGGCGCAACAACATGGTCAGAATACAAAAAATATATCGAAAAAGATCCCGCCCTGACCCGCCGTTTTCAAGTTGTTCAGGTACATGAACCCGATGAGGCCAAGGCATTATTGATGCTGCGCAGTCTGGTCACTGCACTGGAAAAACATCATCATGTCCTCTTGCTGGATGAAGCCGTTGACGCGGCTGTCCGCCTTTCACACCGCTATATTCCTGCCCGCCAGTTGCCGGATAAAGCCATCGCGTTGTTGGATACAGCCTGTGCCAGAGTGGCTGTCAGCCAACACGCGGAACCTCCGCAATTGGAAAATTGCCGCCATCAGATAGATGCTTTGAACATCGAACTGGAAATTGTTGAACGGGAATCCAAAGTCGGCATTGACGATAAACAACGCTCAGAAGCCATTTTGGACGAATTATCAGCTCTGGAAGAACAAAAGGCCCAATTGCAGGAACGCTGGGAAAGTGAGCTTTCTCTGATAGATCAAATTATTTCCCTGCGGGCACAACTGCATGAAGGGCAATCTGAGGATGCTGAAACCCAGCACACTGAACTGACAGAATTACAACAGCAACTGAAAGAGCTACAGGGAGAAGAGCCACTTATTTTTGCTGCCGTAGACAGTAATGTTGTTTCTTCGGTGGTTTCAGACTGGACGGGTATTCCGCTTAACCGCATGGTAAAAGACGAAATTGACGCTGTATTGCAACTGGCTGATACTCTCAGTCAACGTGTCATTGGTCAATATCACGGGTTGGAGTTAATTTCAAAACGGGTTCGCACTTCACGTGCCAAATTGGATGATCCGAATAAACCTGTCGGTGTTTTTATGCTGTGCGGCCCATCTGGTGTGGGTAAAACCGAAACGGCTCTTGCTCTCGCAGAAACCTTGTATGGCGGAGAGCAAAACCTGATCACCATCAACATGAGTGAATTTCAGGAAGCCCATACCGTATCAACCCTGAAAGGTGCACCACCGGGTTATGTCGGCTACGGTGAGGGCGGCGTATTGACTGAAGCAGTCCGGCGCAGGCCTTACAGCGTCGTGTTATTGGACGAAATTGAAAAAGCCCATCCTGATGTCCATGAAATTTTTTTCCAAGTTTTTGACAAAGGCTGGATGGAAGATGGCGAAGGCCGCCATATCGACTTCCGCAATACTATTATCATCCTGACATCCAATGTCGGCTCTGATCTGGTCACTTCCCTTTGTACTCAACAAGAGACTGTCCCGGAACCGGACAAACTCAGTGCGGCATTGCGCAAGCCCTTGTTGCAGGTATTCCCCGCCGCGTTACTGGGGCGTTTACTGATCATCCCTTACTACCCATTAAGTAACGAAGTGATGACCCAAATTGTGCATCTGCAATTGAGCAGAATTCAAAAACGCCTATTGGAGAATCATGGCATTACCGCAACATTTGATGACGAAATGGTGGAGCATATCGTCGACAGATGTACTGAAATCGAATCAGGCGGGCGCATGGTTGATGCGATCCTGACGAATACCCTGCTGCCACAGATCAGTCAGCGATTACTTTCCGCCAGTGCACATGATGAACAATATCATCAACTGCGAATATCCCTCGCAGAAGGTGAGTTCCAATTTGATTTTTCTGATGAACTCCAAGAATAACTATCCTTAGTAAATGAGAGGCTTAAGCCTCTCATTTATTTTCTGGCACATAGAAGTTGGCTAAATATTTAAGTTAAATAGCTTAATTAAAAGAATCACAAATTGAATGTTAAATACCATTAAAACTAACGTTATAATTAAAAATATGCCCCATGCGACAATGCCAAAAAATGTTATTTTATTCCGTAAGGTAAAAGTTATTCCGGATAGAACCATTAAAGACAATAAAAACCTAAGCAGTAAAACGACACAAAAAAAATAGAAATTTGATTTAGCTGCGACAATACCGAACAAACTTAAAACAACACTCCCCAAGAATCCAAATACCCAAAATGTTTTGGCTAAACTAAATTTACCTAATATTAAATCTTTCATCATAAATAAATAATTCCCATATTTAGTGGTACTAGTCGCGACTTGATCTAATGTAAATTGGTAAGCTCACCTAAACTGCAAACTGCGCTTTCTATGTTCTAATGTCTCCTAAACACTATATGTGTTTGTTACACCGCGACCAACAACATCATTCACACAACTTTATCCCTTTCGATCGTAAAATCCCATTCATAAGAAACTTACCCTTTTCCTAATAAGCATGGGAAACCACACATCGGTAAACTGACCCAATACATGCGCCGCAGATTGAGTCAGCCCTCATACTGAATATTCTAGCCATAACGAAGCATATTCAGTTCCTTCCTGTCACAAAATAGCAGAAGCACGTTCTCTTTCTGTTTCAGCCCAACGCAGATCTTACGACAGTGTGTGATTAGGCAAAATGGCGCTATTAGGAAAAATGGCATTATTAAGTGAACTCGAAAAAACGCCCCTGATGCCCATGCAGTTTTTCCAGATCCTCAACAAAGACTTAATGGAATTTAGAAATCCCTTATTTAATCATTTAAAAATGATATAGTTATAGTTGAAGGGATATTACTTTTCAATGCAGCAAAGACGATTTGATGAAATAAGGTGAGCACTATGTTTCATGATTTATTTAAATTTAAACAAAGCGATTATGTTCCTGACGACAATAAAGGTTGGTGTTTCGGCATTAGCTATGTTCTTCTATCATATTTGGTTAATATACAAAATAGCAAACAATTATCGCCAGACACCTCATTTTATAAGTCTAAAGAGTATTTGGATAAATTTAATAGCGCTGATAGTGAAACCAAAGAAAAACTTATTTCAGTCGTCGCTAAAGTACAAAAAAATAATAGGTCAACTTATCTTTCAACACAATCATACAGCATGGTCAATCAAAGCGATGCCAATGGATATGGCATTTTGGGTCTGGTATATTCGCCCACAAAAAATAATGTTGATAAGCTAGGCCATTTTTATAAAAACCCATTATATCCCCCCAATCATGGCGGTGTTATTGTATGGAGTAGTAGCCAGATTTTTATATTTGATCCCAATTGTGGAGGATATTTGTACCGCTGTTGCCTAAAACCTTATGAAGACACAATCAGTCAAATGGCAGACAAAGTCCTTGAAGGAATGTATCCGGCAATTGGAAGCTCCAGATTTTCCCGGATTTCCCTGATAGAGAGGCCAACAACCTATTTATCCCCAGCAGAAATTCCGTAATTTATACAACAATGAATACTTCAATATGATGTCTTTCCTCCTAATATGAAGAATCCCCAGAAAATCTGGGGAAAATAAACACCATCAATAAAGCGGAAGACTAAATTCTGTCATCAAAAGGAACGAGAATCGGTTAATTCATTAATCATCATACCTTGCATGCTGTGCCAGATAATTCCACTTTCTTTACCATATTTACGCACGCAATCCATGATTGCATCATAGGATTTTTCCTTGCACAGCGAACCTAATTGCTGATAGAAATTCAGTGCTAATTTACGGGCTTCTGGGTTGGAAAAATAGTAACGGCCAACACGGGTATATAACCCTTTCAATCCATTAATGATCAAACCATAAATTGGATTTCCTGATGCAAAAGCCAGCCCGCGGAAAATATCATAATCCAACGAGCTGAAGGATTCAGCGGTATCTTCGGCTTGTTCTTTTTCCGCCAGCACTTCCAACGATTTTTCAGGGTTGTTTCTGAAAGCAGTACGAATAAAAATAGCCGCGATATTGGTTCGCACAGCCAATAAATTGTCAATTAACTGCGGAACGCTTTCATGATCAAGACGAGCCAACGTTTCCAATATATTGAGGCCGGAAGTTTCCCAAAAATTATTGACCTTTGTCGGCTTTCCATGCTGAATAGTTAACCATCCATCACGGGCAAGACGTTGTAACACTTCGCGCAAAGTCGTACGGGTCACACCAATCAATTCAGATAACTCACGTTCCGCTGGCAATATACTGCCGGGCGGGAAGCGATTATTCCAAATACTTTCAATGATATACTCTTCCGCAAAACTCGCAGGGCTTTGAGCCTTAATTACCATAATTTTAATTATTCCAAAGCAGTTTTCTTGGCTAATAATAGCGGCTGATCATACCAGAATGTCGCTGTTCGACATAGTTACCTGCACCGCTGGCGGGGCAATAAACAGCGAAAAAGTGAAAGAGCTCATAAAAAATGCAATTACTAATGGATTAGTTATGTGATGACAGTCTTAAATTGCTATCGTGTTGGGCGTACTATGGGGTCATCTCGGTTTAATGATATAGGTTTGGTTATGTAGATTGAGTTGTATACATTTCGTCTTTCAAGCTGCCTCTTTGTTGGCTGCGCTCGGTCATCCCGGTCACGGTCACATAGTTCGCTATGCTCCCGGGGATGTTATCCCTTGCCGCCGCGGCGCAACTTGAAATTCATTGTGTATATAGATTTTGCCATTTGAATTTGGCTGTTTAGGTTTGTTCCCACATCTATAAAGAGGAATGTTAACAATAATGGAAATCAGTATCCGACGCGCAGTGGTGAAAAACTTTCTCGGTAATTCGCCGGATTGGTACAAGTTAGCTATCATTGTTTTTCTTATCATCAACCCACTGGTTTATTTTTTTGTCAGCCCTTTTGTTGCTGGCTGGATGCTCGTTGTAGAGTTTATTTTCACTTTAGCAATGGCATTGAAATGTTATCCCTTACAACCCGGTGGATTGCTGGCGATTGAGGCCGTTATCATCGGGATGACCTCGCCAAAACAGATAAGCCATGAAATCAGCAATAATCTGGAAGTGATTTTATTGCTGATTTTTATGGTGGCAGGCATTTACTTCATGAAACAGCTATTGCTGTTTGTCTTCACAAAGTTACTGCTAAATATTCGTTCAAAAAAGATGCTGGCCTTAGCATTTTGCCTGGCGAGTGCTTTCTTATCCGCTTTCCTTGATGCCCTGACCGTTATTGCGGTCGTCATTAGTGTTTCTGTCGGGTTTTATGCTATCTACCATCAATTTCTTTCCCAAAATCGCGATTTTGAAATGGGTGACGATAAATTCATTGATAGCGAAGATAAAAAACAAACGCTGGAACAGTTCCGCTCATTCCTTCGCAGCCTGATGATGCACGCTGGTATCGGTACTGCGCTGGGTGGCGTCATGACGATGGTGGGGGAACCACAAAACCTGATTATCGCCAAACACGTCGGGTGGGATTTTGTCTCTTTCTTTGTTCGTATGTCACCCGTGACCATTCCTGTCTTTGTTTGTGGCTTGCTGGTTTGTTTATTGGTAGAACACTTTAAAGTGTTTGGCTATGGTGCTGAATTGCCAGAACGTGTTCGTTCTGTTTTGCAGGATTACGCGCAAAAAGCGAATGAAAAGCGTACCCGCCAAGAAAAAGCCCAGCTTGTTGTGCAGGCATTGATCGGTATTTGGTTGATTGTGGCTCTGGCCTTTCATTTGGCTGAGGTGGGTTTAATTGGTCTGTCAGTGATTATTATGGCAACAGCATTTTGTGGCATCACTGAAGAACATTCACTGGGCAAAGCGTTTGAAGAAGCCCTGCCATTTACGGCCCTGTTGACCGTTTTTTTCTCTGTGGTTGCCGTGATTGTTGATCAGCAACTGTTTACGCCATTTATTCAATTTGTCTTGCAATCGTCACCGGCTTCGCAGCTTTCCCTGTTCTATCTATTCAACGGATTGCTCTCTGCGGTTTCGGATAACGTCTTTGTGGGTACGGTTTACATTAATGAAGCGCTGTTTGCCCTGAAAAATGGCCTGATTTCACAACAGCAATATGAGTATTTGGCGGTTGCCATCAACACGGGCACTAACTTGCCTTCCGTGGCGACACCAAACGGGCAGGCTGCATTTCTGTTCTTGCTGACCTCAGCCCTGTCTCCGCTAATTCGACTCTCTTATGGCCGCATGGTCATCATGGCATTGCCTTATACCATTGTCATGACGTTGGTGGGGCTGCTGTGTGTTGAGTTCTGGCTGGTACCTGCCACGGAATATCTGGTTAAACTTGGCTTGATTACTCCGTTGTAACTATACCCTATGGATTTCGAGTTGCGGCGCGGCCAACAAAGCAGCAACTTGAAAGACAACGGGTATATCAATAATATTTAACATTGTACCCAGCCGGATAATGAATAAACTCACATTATCCGGCTTTTTATTACTCAACTTTCTGAAAAAATAGCGCAGTTTACCTTAATTATATTTTTTTATGGCTGATGAAACGGCACAATAAGCCAATTATTTATCTTAAGAGATGGAAAACAGAAAATGTTTCAGTATCTGAAAAAGAGTTCCCAAGGGCGAGGCGCATGGTTATTAATGGCGCTGACGGCACTTATTTTGGAAGCAACCGCCCTTTATTTTCAACACAAAATGCAATTGCAACCCTGTGTTATGTGCATCTATGAACGTGTCGCTCTGTTTGGTATTTTAGGCGCGGCATTATTGGGTGCAATTGCCCCCAAAACCCCATTGCGCTGGCTGGCTATATTGTTGTGGATTTACAGCGCATGGCAAGGATTGAGGCTTGCATGGGATCACACCATGATGCAGTTATACCCTTCTCCGTTTAATACCTGCGATTTCTTTGTCAACTTCCCGTCTTGGCTGCCGCTACATGAATGGGTACCTTCCGTATTTCAGGCGTATGGCGATTGCTCGATTAAACAGTGGGAGTTTCTGACACTGGATATGCCGCAATGGCTGATTGGCATTTTTGCTATTTATTTGGTTATTGGAATGTTGGTGTTGGTGAGTCAGGGTGTTCGAGTGCGTAATAACTACTTTAGCTGAGATAAAAAACTGCCCCTTGTTATTGATGGAAATAACTTTAGGGGCAGTTTGGTTTTGAAGACCTTGTTTACGATTTTACGCGCACTACAATAAATACCCCACCTCTTAACTATCTGTTAGAGATCACAGCAATGTAATCACTGACATAATCTATTAACTTAATATCACTCGTAATGAGAGGGATATTATTATGTTTCGCTTGAGCAACAATTAGCCGATCAAATGGATCTTTATGCATTTTTTCGGGCAAATCGCATATAACAAGTGTATGTTCGCTTTTAATGGGGATTTCAATCAAGCCTGTTTCAAACAGCCCATCTCTGAACTCTTTAGGATCTATAGAAAATTGGGTTTGTTCAGATTACTTTTAATGACAATCTCCCATATAGAAGCCGAACTGAAACAAAGCGTTTTATCGGTATCTTCAAGAAGGCAACAATATCCGTTTTCAGTTTTTCTGGTTCATATGCCATAAATAGCAAGATATTGGTATCTAACAGAAATTCCATTATGAGTATTTCCCTTCGAACATATCCACAAGTTCAGTGTTGTCTATATCATCAAAATCTGCGGGAATATGACCTTTGCCTTTGAGAAAACCCAGTTTACTCTTAGATTTCTCTTCTCTGTATGCAATGGCTTTAACCAAAGCATGTCCATTCTTAGCAATGATTACAGGCTCCCCAGTGCACGCAACTTCTTGAACAATTTTGGACAGATTAGTTTTCACATCGTAGATGTTAACTTTTTCCATAGCATCACCTCCTAATGTACATATTTTAAGCATAATGCCTTATTTTGGTCAGGCCAACTTGGTTAGACTGATTTATTTAATACCTGCGATTTCTTATCCTTGGTTGGTATTAAAGCAGTGCTTACCTTCTGTATTTCAGGCGCATGGCGATTATTTAATCCAATCGTGGGAATTCCTCTGACACTGGATATGCCGTAATGGCTGATTGGTATTTTTGTCTCTTATTTGGTTATTGGAAGGTTGGTGAGCCAGGGGGGCGGGTTCGTAATAACTACTTTAACTGAGATAAAAAACTGCCCCTTGTTGTAACGGTGGCAACAAAGGGGCAGTTTTAGTTAATATATGAATAATTAAGGGTTACGACAAGCTATACTCTGGCTTACACTCTTTCCAGCAATAACCGGATCTATATCTCCGGTAGAAAAATCTACGATTCTATGATCACCATTTGCAGATGACTTATCAGATGCAAAATAAGGCCACTTTGTAGGCCACCCATATCTTTTTTCTATTGCATCTTTATTCAAATTAAACTTTTGATTTAATTCTAAAATAAGATTTCTGTATTCAGAGGAATTTGGAGTTTTACGTTTCGAATCGCTACAATAAGTTATTATTTGTTCTTTTCGAATATATGTCCATATTTCTCCATTAACTATAGGCTTCAATGCGTTTGTATATCCTCCTACCTCAGCTTGTATTGTAGGTCGGTGGAAAACCAATCCATCTTTGGTTGTGACTATATCCTCCATATGACCGTAATAAGTAGCATTCTTCACATTCGGACTGGTAATTACCGTAAACTTAACATCAACTTCCTTTTTAGAGGCTCCTTCCGTAGAAACATTTATAATGGTTCTCACTCCTTTTCCGTCAGGATCTGTCACCTTGATAATCAAATCACCATTTTCATCCGTATGACCTGTATAAGTTACTTTTCTATCCTGTGTCTTAACGTCGTCATATAAAACACCTTTTTTATCCTCTACCTCCAGTTTTGCCGTTAGCTTTGGTTTCTCATCAGCAGGAAAATCGGAGCGCTTCAGATTGTCAGGAGTACGAACTTCGAAAGTCATGTCAATGGTTACCGGCACACCTCCAATCTTGGTTCCACCCTTTGTGGTTTTGATGGTTAGCCTAGCAGATTCGTCATCACTAAGTGGTTGATCCTTGTTAAGCAGATTAACTCTGGCTTTGGCCTCCGTTTTATTCATTTTTACGTCAATATCATCCGCTTTACCTTTTATCGTGCCATCTGTGTTAGCATCAACAACTGTGTTTGACTTTTTGGTATCTTCGTCTCGAATATAACCAGTCTTAGTAGCACTTTTTGCCAATACACTTAATGCAATGACTCTGCCATAAAGATCTTCTAATGGTTTGTGATATCGAGGAACCTTATGAGGCTGAACGCTAATATCCTGGCCCGGGGTTACGGGTGTACCGTCACGAGCTACCTCCGTCCTTGTTGTGAACTCTTCACCCGGAGCATATTCTCCCCATTTGTAATGAGAAACATCGCTTGTCTCTCCATGGTTATGCTCAAAATGATAGGTTGCCGCCAGATATGTCTTACCATCAGTACCATTTTCTGTTACTAACGTCAGTTTAGTGATATCTGGCCCTATAGTTGGATCGATTACCCGACCCGACCCACTCCCACCTCCCGCAAGGTTTTTGTTACCATTCTTGTCTTCACCCACTAGATTCGACGTTACGACTAAAGGAGCCTCAACAGGCTGTCCTTTAAACATTCCTTGTACTTCGAGTTGGATAAAATGCAGAAATTCACTCTTCTCGAGTGTATATTCCGGCACCACACCATTATTAGGGACTTTGTCTTGATGGATCACCTCCTTCTTAGCATTTTCATCAGGTACGCTAGGAATCTTATCCTTATCCGGCCCCTCATTTGGTTTAGACTTTACTCGATACCATGTGTATACCGAATGATCGACGGGATCACCCTTATTAGCATCAAAATGATATTTACCCCTTATTTTCTCGCCAGTTTGCAATTTCCCATGAAGCTCCAAATTCTTAACAATCGATTTCGCATCAGGATCGACGATAGCACCATTGTTGCCACCGGTTGTATTGTTTCCAGGTGAACCCGGTACTGTGGTTACCTTCTTAATACCGTCCAGATTCTGTTTTCCAATGGAGTTAGCCGGTAGAATGGACATGACAATCACATTACCTGGGATCTCCGATGCCAACTCTTTTTCCAGTATGAGCTTAGCCTGACCTTTATTATTGCCCTGCGCTGGTTGATCTACGTCTTGCCAGTTCATTGCATCCCCTTCCTTGCTTTGTATTTTCCAGGCAAAACGTGATTTATCCCTTGCATCCCCGCCATTTGGCATAAATTTATAGCTAACAGTCAGAGTTGAGGACAATTCGAGTTTACCTGTCAGATCCAGTTCATCAACTTCAGGTAAAGCATTCGGGTCGGCTACACCACCTTTGCCATTGCCGCCGGTAATTGTATTGGCGTTTTTCTGGTCGTCTACCACCATGGTTTCCGGACCTTTTGCTCGCAGGTTGGCATCATTGGCTGCCAATATCGATACTTCCAGTTTTTTCTTTTTGTCACTCTCTTGAATGATGTAAGTTATCGGTTTTCCATCAATAACTCGGCCTTCTCCGTTTTTCTGTTCCAGCTCTATTGGCTCTTTCACACCAGCCGCTTCTGCCAGTTTCATCACTCGATCAGCTGTTGTTCCTTTTTCACCCCAGACATAGAACGAACGATCGTTGGCATTGCTGTCATTACTACTGAACTTATAGCTGGCTGTCAGGGTTTTCCCGATGGTTAATTCCCCTTCCAGATGATCGATCTTAACGCTCGGTGCTTTGTTTACATCAAACTCCAGCTCTAACGGTTGCGGATTCTTCTTGCCGTCAACGGTCGTGGTCACTGCCCAGTGTCCGGTTTTTGTCCCAGCCGTGATCACCACTTCATAC
>NZ_VCDN01000059.1:0-46672 GCF_033949405.1 Xenorhabdus santafensis
GTATCTTACGCTTTTCGCCTCCAGAGTCAAGCGTTTATTTTCGCTTTTCTCTCACTGCCCTCAGCGGCTTGTGTTCGCTCAGCGTCGGTCAGTGGTGGCGCATTATAGGGAGTTTTACGGAAGTGACAATAGTTTTTTTCTATTTTTTTTCTGTTCGTGGTTTTTTTCTTCAAAATGGTGCAACAACCAACAAAAAGACGTTTTTTAAGTCACTTTATTGCACCATATTCACTCTTTTTTTAAGACTCGACGTCAGATTTTTAAAAACGCCTCAGAAAATCTATCTACCTGCTCCCAATCTGTATATTCAATTTCTTTTTTTGTATCTGTTTCCCCGCCAGTCATTCGCATGATGAACTGAATCATGATGCGATCCAACCAACTATAGCGAGGATAAAGCAGCGCACCGGCAAAAACCTCAGGCAAATCGGGTTTCCACGGGCTTTTCATTAAGAATTTGCGCACATAGGCGTTTGTTTCCGGCGTTCTTTTTTCTGGTTTTCTTGCTGTCAGATTGACACCGAAGAAAGCTGTCGGCATTTGATTCAATTGTTCTTGATGGCGAATAACAAACTTGTTCAATATAGAATTGAAGTGCCCATAACGTATTGATGCACCGATCATGACCTTTTGATAAGGGGCCAAATTGACCTGTTTTACTGTAGCAAGATCCCTCAAGTCACAAGCAATACCTGCACGCCGGATGTTTTCTGCAATACGCATGATGATTTTTTTGGTTTGTCCATCCTGAGTGGAATAGAGCAATAGATAACTCATAGTTACACCTTTATTAAGCTAAGCCACTATTCACGCCAAAAGGTCGGTGTGAACAAAACTAACAGTGTGAATACTTCCAAGCGCCCGAATAGCATGGTGACGACCAATATCCATTTCGCCATCGGATTCATGGTCGTAAAATTGTCAGCTACAGCTCCCAGCCCCGGGCCTAGGTTATTCAGTGTTGCCGCTGTAGCAGAAAAAGCAGAAAACTCATCAATGCCCGTTGCAATTAATAGCAACATACTAATGACAAAGACCAATGCATAGGCAGAAAAGAATCCCCATACTGCCTCAATGATTCTGTCCGGCAATGCCCGTTGCCCTAATTTGATGGTATATACCGCATTCGGGTGCACCAATCGTTTCAATTCGCGGGAGCCTTGTAAAAAGAGCATCAGGATGCGAATAACTTTCAATCCTCCCCCTGTTGAACCAGCACACCCGCCAATAAAGGCAGAACATAACAGTAAAAAGGGTAAAAACAGCGGCCAGTGAGAAAAGCTGTCTGTTGTGAATCCGGCAGTCGTTGCCATGGAGACAACTTGGAAGAAGGCGTGATTGAATGCTTCTATTTCTGACTCATAAACTGAGTGTTGCCACAATATCAACATGCAGACCACCAATAATGCCAACTGGATCGTGATAAACATGCGAAATTCTGGATCACGCCAGTATACTTTCAAGCTTCTGCCAGAAAGAACGGCAAAATGCAGGCCAAAATTACAGCCTGATATCAGCAAGAAAATAGCAATGATCGTGTTAATGGTCGGACTATTGAAAAAGCCAACGCTGGCGTCATGGGTCGAAAACCCGCCAATGGCGATAGTGGAAAAGCTATGGGAAATGGCATCAAATACTGACATTCCCGCTGCCCACAGCGCTATCGCACAGGCAATAGTCAGCAACACATAGATTAGCCAAAGTGTTTTTGCTGTTTCTGCAA
The DNA here is from genome assembly GCF_033949405.1 of Xenorhabdus santafensis. NCBI lineage: Bacteria > Pseudomonadati > Pseudomonadota > Gammaproteobacteria > Enterobacterales > Morganellaceae > Xenorhabdus > Xenorhabdus santafensis. The sequence goes on from NZ_VCDN01000059.1 coordinate 1,724, forward strand.
TTCGGGGACGCATTTTATTGTCTTTCAGTGGCCCCGGCATTTCCGCACGATAAAGCTGCATTCCCCCAACACCGAGTAAAGGCAAAATCGCCACAGCCAGCACGATAATTCCCATGCCTCCTAACCATTGCAACATTTGCCGGTAAAAAAGGATGGCTTTTGGGAGAGAGTCAAGACCAACAAGTGTTGTCGCCCCTGTGGTTGTCAGACCGGAGAATGATTCGAAAAAGGCATCAGTAATGGAAAGGTTAGGCTTTTCAGAAAAAATAAACGGTAGTGCACCAACACTCCCCAATACAGTCCAAAATAGAACAACGATTAAGAAGCCCTCTTTTGGCTTGAGATCCCGTTTTTGCTCCCGATTGGGCACCCACAATATCAAGCCAATAATAAGGGCAAAGATAAATGTCTGGCTGAATGCCTTGCCTGCCCCATCGCGGTAAATCAATGCCACCAAACCCGGGATAATCATTGTGACAGAGAAAAGAATAACAAGTAGCCCAACAATACGGGTTATGGCGCGAAAATGCATTCGGCTGGTTCCTTAGAAATCCGGTATAACAAAAGGGTTAAGATTTAGGTGATAAAAATAGAGCACCGCGGCTTAAATCTCGTAACTTATCACCTATCTCGCCAGCTAGAGTTGCCGGCAATGAAACTTGCAACGTGACATTTTCGGCGTATTCACTGGCAATCACTTGCCCAGCAAATTGTTGCAGTAACTGCTCCACCATCGAAATATGAGAATATTCACACTGTAGCTGAAATAATTTTTGTGGCACCTTATATTCAGTTTCTAATAATTTCAATGCTTGCTGTACACCATTGCCATACGCTTTGACCAAACCACCTGTTCCGAGCTTTATTCCGCCAAAATAGCGGACAGACACCGCAGTAATTTCACCCAAACCGCTTCCTATTAATTGGGCAATCATGGGCTTGCCCGCGGTTCCAGTCGGTTCTCCGTCATCCGAAAAACCCAATTGCTGGGAATCATCCGGCGCGCCTGCCACAAAAGCCCAGCAATGATGCCGAGCATCAGGATATTGCTCCTTGATGCCTTGGATAAATAACTTTGCCTCATCAACCCCGCTGGTATGCTCCAGCAGGGTGATAAAACGACTTTTTTTTATTTCTTCAGTAAAGCTGACTGAAGCCGCAGGTATTAGATAAGGCTTCATTACGGCAAATGTAAGTCTCTGGTCATGTTTTCAATTTTTCCATCGTGAATAACGATGTTGTCTTCAATGCGAATGCCGCCATAAGGCTTCAACATGTCTATTTTTTTCCAGTTGAAGTGCTGACGATATTCATTTCCACGCCACGGGGCCAAGAGTGTTTCAATAAAATAAATTCCTGGTTCAATGGTTAAAACCATTCTTGGCTCCAGAATCCGGGTGCAACGTAGATAAGGATGCATTTCCGGAGCGGCTAAATGTTCCCCGCTATCATTTTGCATAAAACCAGCTGAGTCATGCACTTGTAAGCCAAGTGGATGGCCAAGCCCGTGTGGGAAAAATGGGAATGTCAGCCCTTTTTCAACCATACTGTCTTCGCTGATGCCATGAATGATGTCATGCTTTTTCAGAAGCTTAGCTATGCGATGGTGCATATTAATATGATAGTCGGTATATCGGGCACCCGTTTTAATCGTTCCGATAATCGCCTGCTGCTCTTCATTCAGATCTTTAATCAAGGAAGCAAAATCGTTATTGGATTTTGCAGCATAGGTTCTCGTGATATCGGCCGCATAGCCATTATATTCCGCCCCCGCATCTAACAAGAAGCTGCGGATTTCAGAAGGCGCTTTCTGCTGTAATTTGGTGTAGTGTAAAACTGACGCATTTTCATTCAAGGCAACGATATTATCATAAGGAACATCGGTGTCACGGTGCCCGGTAGCCATCAGATAAAACATGTTAATTTCGAATTCGCTTACCCCCGATAAAAATGCATCATAAGCGGCCAAATGACCATTAACGGCAGTTTTCTGTGCTTCGCGCATGCAAGCCAGTTCATAATCTGTTTTATACGAACGGTGGTAATTCAGGTAATCCAGAATCGCTTTCGGGTTAATATTATGTTCAGCAATTCCAAGCGATTCAGCACGTTTAACTTGTTCACCAATGTAAATCACATTCTGTTTTGGCAACCCGCCTAATTGAGCATTGATGTCTTCTGCTTTTGCCAAATGAATCAGCTCTACATCTTCAGTCCAGTAATTCGTGGGCAAAGACTCCACGCTATGCCAATAATCGACAGGGGAATAAAACCACAATTTGGGTTTGTTGATGCCATCAATCCATAGCCAACAGTTAGGAACTTTGGTTACAGGAACCCAAGCCTTAAAGTGAGCATTGACTTTAAAAGGATAAGATCTGTCATCAAGAAAAATTTGTAATGCTTCACCAGAGTGAATAAGCAGGGCGTCACGCTGAGTTCTTGCCAATATTTCACTGGCACGTTTTTGTAATGTTTTAATGTGTTCGTGATACAGAGATGCCAACTTTTCCATCTTAATTAGCCTTTTGATTTTCTGGCAGGAGATTAAATATTATCACAATTCATTGTATTGGGAGCTATCACCTAAAAAACCATAACCCCAAAATCAGCGGTAATATTCATATTTTTCAAATCACTGGCAAGAAATGTTATCGACTGTCTTAAATCTTACCTGTGATCCGCCCTACAAAAAATTAATCATCAGTTTGCATTCAATTAACACACTAATCACAATCACCTCATCTGGTCATACCAGATGGTATGCACTCATTGAGGAGAATGACATGCTCTACCTAAGTGACACTATTCAAGTTAAATGGCTGAAAGATGGCATTGCAGAACTGATCTTCAATGCGCCAGCTGCAATTAATAAATTAGATACAAAAACTGTTGTTTCACTGGATAAGGCTGTTGCCACACTTGAGCAACAAACTGAACTCAAAGGGCTGTTGCTGCGTTCCGAGAAACAGGCCTTTATCGTTGGGGCAGATATCACTGAATTTTTATCATTATTCAATGCGCCTGAAGAGAAACTTCACAATCTGTTGAATCTTGCCAACAATATTTTTAACCGTATTGAAGATCTTCCTGTTCCGACTATCTCTGCCATCAATGGTTATGCTCTGGGTGGTGGCTGTGAAGTTGTACTTTCCACCGATTTTCGTATCGCATCCCCAGACCTTCGTATCGGGTTACCAGAAACTAAATTAGGCATTATGCCGGGCTTCGGCGGTTCTGTTCGCCTGCCTCGTGTCATTGGTTGCGATAATGCCCTCGAAATCATTACCGCAGGAAAAGATATCAGTGCTGAAGAAGCGCTGAAAAATGGTCTGATCAACGCTGTCGTTCCGGCTGAAAAACTGATTGATTCTGCTGTTTCCATTCTGGAACAAGCCATTAAAGGCGATCTGGATTGGAAAGCTGTCCGCCAGCCGAAACTAATGCCTCTGAATCTCAATGAGATAGAACGTACCATGAGTTTCAACGTGGCAAAAGGCATGGTAATGAAAGTGGCAGGCCCTCATTATCCAGCACCAATTACAGCGGTTAAAACAATCGAGAAAGCGGCGACATTAGGTCGTGACGAAGCACTGAAATTAGAGTCTGCCAGTTTTGTCTCTTTGGCACAGACCTCTGTTGCCCGTGCTTTGGTTGGCATTTTCCTGAATGATCAATATGTCAAAGGACTGGCGAAAAAACACCAGAAAACCGTGACAACACCTGAGCAAGCTGCTGTTTTGGGAGCCGGTATCATGGGCGGTGGCATTGCCTATCAATCCGCGCGCAAAGGTATTCCAGTCTTGATGAAAGACATCAACCAAAAAGCGCTGGATTTAGGTATGAATGAAGCCGCCAAGTTGTTGAATAAACAACTTGAGCGTGGGCGTTTGAATGCCATGAAGATGGCTCAAATCCTGTCTTCAATTAAGCCAACTCTCAATTATGCGGGTATCGAACAAACTCAGATAGTAGTTGAAGCCGTCGTTGAAAATCCAAAAATCAAAGCCGCAGTCCTGGCAGAAACAGAGTCACATATCAGTGATGACTGCATTTTGGCTTCGAATACCTCCACGATCCCTATTTCTGAATTAGCAAAATCGTTGAAACGGCCAGAAAATTTCTGTGGAATGCATTTCTTCAACCCAGTACACCGCATGCCACTGGTTGAGATCATTCGTGGAGAAAAAACGTCAGAACAGACTATTTCCACTGTTGTGGCTTATGCCAGCAAAATGGGTAAAACACCGATTGTCGTTAATGATTGCCCAGGTTTCTTCGTAAACCGCGTGTTATTCCCTTATTTGGCCGGTTTCGGCATGCTTCTGCGCGATGGCGGTGATTTCCGTCAAATCGACAAAATCATGGAAAAAGAATTCGGTTGGCCGATGGGCCCTGCTTATCTTATCGATGTGGTTGGCATTGATACCGCTCATCACGCACAGGCTGTTATGGCACAAGGCTTCCCTGAGCGCATGAGCCGCGATTACCGTGATGCCATTGATGTGTTATTCGAAAATCAGCGCTATGGTCAGAAAAATGGCGTTGGCTTCTATAAATACACTCAAGATAAAAAAGGCAAGCCGAAGAAAGAGCAAGATGAAGCAGCCGACCAGTTACTGGCTGGCATCAGCAAACCAAAACACACGTTCTCTGGTGAAGAAATCATTGCCCGTACCATGATCCCAATGATCAACGAAGTCGTTCGTTGTCTGGAAGAAGGTATCATTGCCAGCCCGGCAGAAGCAGACATGGCCCTGGTTTACGGTTTGGGATTCCCTCCATTCCACGGTGGTGTCTTCCGTTATCTGGATACCATGGGAACTGCCGCTTACGTGAAGATGGCTGAAAATTATGCTCATTTGGGTGCGCTTTACCATGTCCCAGCGGGCCTGAAAGCAAAATCCGAAAGCAATGAAAGTTACTACCCTGCCCCGGCAGAACTTGCTGTCAATCCAGGTGAAAAAGCGTGAGGTCTGAAAACATGGAAAACGTAGTTATTATTGATGGTATCCGTACCCCGATGGGGCGCTCAAAAGGTGGTGTATTCCGTCAGGTCCGTGCCGAAGATCTCTCCGCACATCTGATGAAATCGTTACTCAAGCGCAATCCTGCCCTTCAGCCTGAGCATATCGACGATATCTCTTGGGGATGCGTGCAGCAAACTCTGGAACAAGGATTCAACATCGCCCGCAATGCCGCATTGCTGGCAGGCATCCCACATTCAGTTCCGGCTGTTACCGTAAACCGTTTGTGCGGTTCTTCAATGCAGTCTTTGCATGATGGGGCTCGCATGATCATGACCGGTGATGCCAACATCGCGATGGTTGGTGGTGTTGAGCACATGGGGCATGTGCCAATGAATCATGGTGTCGATTTTCACCCGAAATTAAGTCTCAATGTTGCAAAAGCAGCAGGCGTAATGGGTTTGACCGCAGAAATGCTGGCTAAAATGTATGGCATCAGCCGTGAAATGCAAGATGAATTTGCTTTGCGCTCTCATCAACGCGCGACACAGGCGACTGAATCCAAAGCTTTTGCCAACGAAATTGCGGCAATCTATGGTCATGATGCTGACGGCAATATGAAATTTGTCGATTACGATGAAGTTATCCGTTCTGAAACTAACCTCAAAGATCTCGCCGCTCTGCGCCCAGTTTTTGATCCTGTTACCGGAAGTGTTACTGCGGGTAACTCATCAGCACTTTCTGATGGTGCGTCGGCCATGCTTATCATGAGCGAAAGCAAAGCCAAAGAGCTTGGGTTGAAAGCTCGTGCCCGTATCCGTTCAACGGCTGTTGTTGGCTGTGATCCTTCCATCATGGGTTATGGCCCTGTGCCTGCAACAAAAATGGCACTGAAAAAGGCAGGTTTAAGCCTTTCCGACATCGGGCTGATCGAACTGAACGAAGCATTTGCCGCACAATCATTAGCTTGTATGAAAGGGCTGAACCTGCTGGATAACATGGATGACAGAATCAACCTGAACGGTGGAGCGATTGCTCTCGGTCATCCATTAGGTTGCTCTGGCACGCGGATCACAACCACTTTGCTGAATCTGATGGAAAGCAAAGATGTGCAGTTCGGATTGGCGACCATGTGTATCGGTTTAGGTCAAGGCATAGCCACGATCATCGAGAGAGTGTAATTACCTGGTGTGTTTGTAAAGTACTGACGATTGAAATTTATATGTATTTTCCCTTGTCTGTCTTGTCTATTGCATCACTCTAATAAGTTGTTGCCGTAGTTTCCCGCCTGTCAGGGGCGGGTTTTTTTATTATTTTTTACGGGAAAAATAACTTAGATAAATTCAAACGCATCTCCGTACATACGCTCAACAGAGGCATCACGCTCGCTGCAAAACCGTTCACGCGCAATCTTAGCCATTTCAAAGCGACCGGCAATGTAGATATCATGGTTTGCCAAAGAACCAAAATCTTCTAAAACCGCACTCAAAACTGTTCCGCTTCTGCCCCGCCAGTGTTCATCAATCTGCTCGACAACAGGAACCACCGTTAAATTGGGATGAATTTCACTCAGGGCCTGTAATTCACCCAAGTCATAAAGGTGTTGCAGCTCGCGCCCACCCCAATAAATTGAAATTTCACGGTTAGGATTTTTTTCTAGTGCTGCCAGCAGGATAGAGCGGGTATAAGAAAAACCGGTTCCTCCTGCAATCAATAGCATCGGATTTTCACTCTCTTCACGATACCATGCCTGACCATGCGGAATATCAATATCAATGGCTCGTTTAGCCAGGATCCTGTCCATAACCGCCATTGCATAGAGATTGAGTTCAGAAGCCCCAATATGCAACTCAATTATCTGTTTTTCTGATGGGGGCGATGCCATAGAAAAAGGACGTTTGTCTCTTTCATCCATTACCACCATCAAATATTGCCCTGCACGGAAAGAAAAAGGCGAATCAGGTAATAAACGAACCCGATAAACTGTATCTGTAATGGAGTCAACCGATGTTACTTTACAGCTTAATGTTGTCATGCGTTCCCTCTTATCGCTTGAAAATATCTAATTGATCCCAAATTTCATCCACACGGCTCCGAATTTCATCGCTCATCACGATCGGACGCCCCCATTCCCTTTGTGTCTCTCCTGGCCATTTATTCGTTGCATCCAGCCCCATTTTCGAGCCTAACCCAGAAATGGGAGATGCAAAATCAAGATAGTCAATTGGTGTATTATCCATTAAGACAGTATCTCTTTGTGGATCCATCCGCGTTGTTATCGCCCAGATGACATCATTCCAATCTCGTGCATTGATATCATCATCACAAACGATCACAAATTTTGTGTACATAAATTGTCGCAAATATGACCAGACTCCCATCATTACTCGTTTGGCATGGCCTGCATACTGTTTTTTGATGGTAACGACTGCGAGCCGATAGGAACAACCTTCTGGCGGTAAATAAAAATCCACGATTTCAGGAAACTGTTTTTGCAGTATTGGCACCAGCACTTCATTTAATGCAACACCTAATACGGCGGGTTCATCTGGCGGACGGCCAGTATAAGTGGAATGATAAATAGCATCTTTGCGCTGAGTTATGTGGGTTACCGTAAATACCGGGAACATATCCACTTCATTGTAATAGCCAGTGTGATCACCATAAGGCCCTTCCGGTGCCATTTCACCGGGTTCAATGTATCCTTCAAGGATGATTTCAGCACTTGCAGGCACTTCCAGATCATTGGAAACACATTTGACAACTTCGGTTTTATGCCCACGCAATAATCCAGCAAAAGCATATTCAGACAAAGTATCAGGGATAGGAGTTACGGCACCCAGTATCGTGGCAGGATCAGCCCCCAACGCAACAGCAACGGGAAAACGCTCCCCCGGATGCGCCTGACACCACTCCTGAAAATCCAGCGCGCCGCCGCGATGGGATAGCCAGCGCATAATCAGTTTATTTTTCCCCAATACCTGCTGGCGATAGATCCCCAAATTCTGCCGCTCTTTGTTAGGCCCCTTAGTTACCGTCAGCCCCCACGTGATAAGTGGCGCTGCGTCTTCTGGCCAACAATGCATAACAGGAATGCGAGTCAGATCCACCTCTTCCCCTGACCAAATATTTTCCTGACAAGGTGCGGAGTTAAGGCGTTTGGTCGGCATATTCAACACTTGTTTGAATTTAGGCAATTTATCGACCAAATCACGGAACCCTTTGGGCGGTTCAGGCTCTTTAAGGAAGGCCAATAATTTACCAACATCATGTAGGGCCTTGACATCATCTTGCCCCATTCCCATGGCAACTCGCTTGGGCGTACCAAATAAGTTGCACAGCACAGGCATCGAATAACCTTTAGGATTTTCAAACAATAAAGCTGGGCCACCGGCACGAAGAGTACGATCCGCGATCTCCGTCATCTCCAAATAAGGATCCACTTCCATGCGAATTCGTTTTAATTCACCTGATTCTTCTAATAAGGAAAGAAAGTCTCTTAGATCGCGGTATTTCATATTATTCATTTGTGCCGATATTTAAGGAAGGAAGGACATTATAAGTCCTCCCATGAGGGTTACAAGGTAAACTGATAACCCACTAAAAATCAATGGAATTAGTGTAATCTTGTGGATTAAGTTCCTCAGTTACAGTGGAATGGCACCCAACTGTCCAATACTTGTGTATTGAATTGCTCAGGGAAGATTTTATTGTGCTGGAAGAGCTTAAATCCTTCATTTCTACTGCTAAAATAATGCAATTCATTCTCTTTAATATGAAAACCACTTCCTTCACGTAGCCCGATAACAATTTCATCTGGATTAATAGCACAAAATTCTGCAATTCTCTCATCACGAGTTTCCCCCATAAGCCCACTAATATGGCTATCAATATAATGAGGATTAATCTGGACAGGAAACAATCCTAAAGCCGGCATAACAACAGCATTACTGACAGGCATATCATTAGTTGTCCTGATGCTTGGCGTTGCCACATTACTTCCTGCACTCCAACCGATATAAGGCACATGGCGTTCACGGACAGCACGCTGGATAGGAATAATGAGCCCTTTTTCATGCAACTGCTGATTCAACAACCAAGTATTGCCACCACTGACTAATATGCATTCAGCCTGTTCGATTGCCTGAACAGGAGAATCAAAATCTTCTATGCAAATCACCTTGATACCCAATGCTGCTTCCAGCATCTTTGCCCGTTCGCTGTGGGAAGCACGAATAACAGCATAGCCGACGAATACCGCAGAACGAATATTACGTTCGGTAAACATGACTTTCAGCCGCTCTTTGGCATATCCCAATAACTGTTCATCATCGGGAAGTTTACCGTTACTCAGCAAAAATATTTCCATCTGACTTTTCCTTTATAAATTATTAGATAAAATTATAATTGCGAACATGATTTATATGCTTTTTCTCTATTTTCATCATAAAGTAATACGTATGTGGTTACTTAAAATAAATATCACTGGTTATAAAAACATAATTCATAACTTCACATAACTTTTTAGCTTTATTGATGACCCGTCCGTACTGGTTTTGCTATGCTAAACATTCTAGATAATGGAGTTGGAATATTATGGGAAATTGGTATCTTCTTTACTGTAAACGCGGACAAATATCTCGGGCAATAGAGAACTTGGAAAGACAAGATGTGATTTGTCTGACACCTACAGCCAAAATTGAAAAAGTTATTCGGGGTAAGAGAACCACCGTTACTGAACCACTGTTTCCCAATTATCTTTTTGTAAATTTTGATCCTGAAGTTATTCACACAACCACAGTTAATTCAACGCGTGGTGTAAATTATTTTATTCGGTTCAGTACTTATCCTGCGATTGTTCCGCAAACTATAATTGATGAGTTGATGTCTCTTACCGAACAAGAATATGTCGCACCGGAAACCCCGGTTGCTGGTGATACTGTTTTGATTACTGAGGGAATTTTTGAAGGAATTAGAGCAATTTACAACGAACCTGACGGTGAAACCCGTTCCATTATTTTACTGAATATTCTTAATAAAGAAGTTTCTAAGATATTGGATAATAAGCAGTTCATCAAAGTTTAATCGAGGAACGGGCAATATTGCCCGTTCCCCCTAAATCAGTACAATCAGTATTGCTGCTCTTTCAACCACTGAGCTACGCGCTTGGCAAAATAAGTCAGTACACCATCTGCCCCAGCCCGTTTGAAACATAAAAGCGATTCCATAATCGCTGGTTGCTCTTTCAACCAACCATTTTGAATCGCTGCCATGTGCATGGCGTATTCACCAGAAACCTGATAGGCAAATGTCGGCACCCCGAAAGTATCTTTTACTCTGCGGATCACATCCAAATATGGCATACCTGGTTTCACCATGACGCTATCGGCACCTTCTTGCAAATCCTGTGCAACTTCCTGCAATGCTTCATCACTGTTTGCAGGGTCCATTTGATAGGTCATCTTATTGCCGCCTTTCAGATTACCACTGGAGCCGATTGCATCCCTGAATGGGCCATAGTAGCAAGAGGCATATTTAGCCGCGTAAGACATAATTTGAGTATTGATGTGACCGTCTTTTTCGAGCTGCTCACGAATAGCCCCTATACGGCCATCCATCATATCACTTGGAGCAATAATCTCAGCTCCCGCTTCAGCATGGGATAATGCTTGCTTGACCAAAATATCTCTAGTGATGTCGTTGATGACATAACCATCCTCATCAATAATCCCATCCTGCCCGTGGACAGTAAAAGGATCGAGGGCTACATCAGTCAAAAGCCCCAATTCAGGCACAGCATCTTTCAGCGCACGCACAGAACGTTGAATCAACCCATCAGGGTTATAGGCTTCCTTTGCATCCAAGGATTTTTTTTCTGCTTCAATAACCGGAAACAGAGACAAAACAGGAATACCCAGTCGGGCAATCTCTTCAGCTTCTTTCAGCAAAAGATCGATTGTCAGACGATACACTCCCGGCATTGAAGGGACTTCCTGACGCTGATTCGTACCTTCCATCACAAATACTGGATAGATAAGATCATTAACAGTCAGTTGATTTTCCATAAATAAACGGCGGGAAAAATCATGGCGGCGCACACGGCGCATACGACGGCCGGGAACTGTCCCCGGAAATACATAGCTCATACTGCTCTCCTTATGTAAAACCCAGTGACAAGCACTGGGTTAAATAGCCATCATTTTGTTTTGGTTAAACCAATAATATCAACTTGTTATAATTAGCTTGAACAATTTAGAACAGATCATTTATCAAAACTGTCATCAGTATCACGATTTGATTCACCGCCCTGATCGCTCGATTTACGTTTACCTGATTTTCCAACATAGACCTGAGCCAGCAAAATCCCCAACTCAAATAACAGATACATGGGAATAGCCAGCAAAGTTTGTGAAAATACATCAGGCGGCGTTAGCAGCATTCCGACCACAAATGCCCCGACTAAAATATACGGGCGTTTTCTTTTCAGGGATTCTGGGCTGACCGCCCCACTCCAGCACAACAAAATAATGGCGATAGGTACTTCGAATGAAACACCAAAAGCCATAAATAGCGCCATGACAAAGCTCAGGTAATTGCTGATATCAGTCGAAATTACAACGCCTTCAGGCACAGTATTGACAAAGAAGCCAAATGCGATGGGAAAAACCACAAAATACGCAAATGCCATCCCCAGATAAAACAATATGCTGCTGGAAAACAGCAAAGGCATAATCAAGCGGCGCTCATGCTTATACAGCGCTGGTGCAATAAATGCCCACACCTGATAGAGAATCATGGGTACTGATGCAAAGATAGACACCATGATGGTCAGTTTTATCGGTGTAAAGAAGGGAGAGGCGACGTCTGTTGCAATCATATTTGCACCTTTTGGCAATTGTTCCATCAAAGGTGCAGCAATAAGTCGGTAAATGTCATTGGAAAAATAGACCAATGCCAAAAAAACCACCAATACAGTAATTAAGCTATTTAAGATCCGCTTACGCAGCTCAATCAGATGACTGATTAGAGGTTGGGTGTTATCCACAGACATGTTTTAGTGTTCGCCATTTGCTTGTTCAGGAGATTGCGGTTTTTTCTGCCCTTGCTTCGGGGCTGCCTGTACTTGAGCAGATTGGTTTTGAGTTGATTCACCTGAAGTTGACCGATTGGAGGATACTTGATTTGAAGCTGATTTTTCAGACACACCCTGTTCTGAATGCAGATGTGTTACTGACGGCTGGGAAACAACCGACTGAAAATGAGCTTCATCTTCTTCCAGTTCTTCCATTTCATCAGGTTTCAGCTGATATGTGTTTTTCAACGACTCAGCCGCTTCTCTCAGCTCTTCCATCGATGCTTTCAACTCTGGAGACAATGATTGTATATCCGCCTTTTCTTCCATTTTTTTTAGGCTGTCCTGCAGCTCTTGCAACTTCAATTCCTGAGCAAGTTCATTTTGGACATTAGCGGCCATCGAGCGTAACACCCGTATCCATCCAGCTACCGTTTTTACCGCAATAGGCAAACGTTCCGGCCCGAGAACAACTAAGCCAATAACCATTACCAACAACAGTTCACTAAAACCAATGTCAAACACGGTTTATACCTGCTCTTTGTTTTTGCTCTCTGGCTTTTCAGACTGCTCAACTGTGGGTTTTTCGGCAATATTTTGGGTTTCAAAATCAGCATCGTGGCTATTTTTTTCCGCCAGATCTGATTTTTCCACTTTTTCATCATCGTTCATTGCCTTTTTGAAGCCTTTGATTGATGCGCCTAAATCTGAACCCAAGGTACGCAGTTTATTTGTACCAAACAGCAATACAACAATGACAGCAATAATGAGTAATTGCCAAATACTTATACCACCCATACTGACCTACCTCTATTCGTCAAAATATCACTCATGATTCCATTATAAGCCACTAACTGAATGTTCGAAAATAATGCAATCATTCCCAACACCACAATAGAACGGACTTCCACTTATTTGTAACAACGGTTCGTTAACCACATTTAAATGTGGTTAATATCAACTGCAATTACGTTCAAGCACTTCCATTCACTTTCCATCAGCGTTTACATAAATTACGCCAACCCAATATCCACGATACAACTCCACCGCCCATTAAGCCATATGACAGAGGATTTTGCCCTATGATAAAAAACAAGCTGCCACAGATAAACAACGTTGCTCCAATCCCGAGTAAATAGAGGGACTTACGTTGCCGAATCTGCTGATCTTTGAATTGTTGTGATATTTGGTCAATGCTGGCTTGCAACCGTCGGTGCTGTTGAAGTGTGCCATATACCAGTTCAGGAAGCTCCGGCAATTTCTCAGCCCAATAAGGCGCTTTTTCTTTGAAAGCACGTACAATGGCGGGTAATCCAACCTGATCATGCAACCAATCTTCCAAAAACGGTTTTGCTGTTTTCCACAAATCAAGTTGCGGATAAAGCTGACGACCCAACCCTTCCACATACAATAACGTTTTTTGCAGCAGAACTAATTGAGGTTGAACCGTCATATTAAAACGACGGGCGGTATTAAAAAGATTCAGCAAAACATGCCCAAATGAAATCTCTGCCAGCGGTTTTTCGAAAATAGGTTCACAAACCGTACGAATAGCAAATTCGAAATCTTCCACGTTGGTATCAGCAGGCACCCAGCCAGAATCAACATGTAATTCAGCGACCCGACGGTAATCACGATTGAAAAACGCTATGAAATTTTCAGCCAAATACCGTTTGTCGTCTTTATTCAAAGAACCAACAATACCGTAATCAATGCCGATATAGGTGGGGTCTTCCGGTTTTTCATAACTGACGAAAATATTGCCGGGGTGCATATCTGCATGGAAAAAACTATCACGGAAAACTTGGGTGAAGAATACCTGAACACCACGCTCAGCCAACAGTTTCATATTGGTATTCTGTGCTTCCAAAGCTGAAATATCAGACACAGGAATACCATAAATGCGCTCCATGACCAATACATTTTCCCGACAATAACTGGGATAAACTTCCGGTACATAAAGCATCGGGCTGCTTTCAAAATTTCGGCGCAATTGGATGGCATTTGCGGTTTCCCGCAATAAATTCAGCTCATCAAGCAAAGTTTTCTCATACTCATGCACAACTTCGCGCGGGCGAAGGCGGCGACCATCCGGCAGCAAAGGCACCAAATTTGCCAGGCGATACATTAACCGTACATCAGCCTTGATAACGGGCAAGATATCTGGACGAATGACTTTCAGAACAACTTCTTTGCCATTTTCCTTCAAGCGGGCTGTATGTACCTGAGCAATAGATGCTGAAGCCAGAGGCTGTATATCAAAATCCTCAAACCACGTTTCCAGTGGCCCTTCCAATGCCGTTTCAATTGATTTCCGGGCCACTTCACCATCAAAGGACACAACCCGGTCTTGCAACATGGAGAGTTGATCAGCTATCGCAGGCGGGAACAGATCTCGACGTGTGGAAAGCATTTGGCCAAACTTGATCCAAACTGGGCCAAGTTCTTGCAACGCCAGACGCAAGCGTTCACCAAGAGGTTTATCCTTATGACGGTTGGGCATCCAGAACAGAAAATAGCGCCCAAAACGCAATGGCCATGTTAAACGGATGTTCGGAATCAGTTCATCCAGCCCATAAGAAAGAAAAACTCGGATGATAAAATAAAGCCGCTTTATTTCACTGGGAGTCATATTTCCCCTCCAGTGCTGCCAGACGTTTTTCTATTTGATTGACATCATTGGCAATGGCATCAACTTCTTCACTGAAATGCGCCCCTTCCAACGCCCCAGGAGCCATTTTCCATTCTTCAGTCAATGACTCAAAGAAGTCATTTTTCTTCTTTGCGATGGTATTGCTGGCAAACTTAATGCCTTTCTTTATCACCCGACTGATGCTTTCTGCAGCAATATCACCGACATAAGGAGAAAGATAATAAGCAGGGTCCCATTCCGACATATCCAGCAAGGCTGACCATTGCTGAATGACCTGCATATCCCCTTCAATGACGATTTCACCACTATTGATCAAGGTTGAAAGACATTGACGATCCCGTAACTTAAGCAGTGCGGGCAGTGTGGTTTTCATTGAGCAATTTGCTGGCTCTGAATATTGACTTAAGACGTCTACTTGTTTCTCACTGAAAAACAACACGAGCGGCGTTTTAATTTCTTTTAATTCGATGGAGAGTGTTTTGCCCGCCAATCTTAAGCGGGCCGATTTTAATACGGGTTCACGATACAGCAAATGATTCAGGGTCGTTTCCAGAAAAGCCGCCAAAATCGGAAACAATACCTTGTGATTTAATGTCACTGAATCTGATACCGCTGGCTCCACACCATGATTAGATAAAGGATGGCTGGATAAAGGCTGGTTGGATAAAGACGTTTCCATTTCAGAATTTGAATCCTTTATGCAATGCAACAATTCCCCCAGTCATATTGCTGTAAGAAACCTGATCAAAGCCTGCTGCTTCCATCATGCTTTTTAACGTTTCTTGATCTGGATGCATACGAATGGATTCGGTCAAATAACGGTAACTGTCCGCATCTTTGACAACGGCCTGACCAATGCGAGGAAGTATATGGAACGAATAAGCGTCATAAACTTTGCTCAATGGTGCCAATACCGGTTTAGAGAATTCCAACACCAACAAGCGCCCACCCGGTTTAAGTACCCGGCACATAGAACGCAAGGCTTTTTCTTTATCCGTGACATTACGCAGGCCAAAAGAAATGGTAATGCAGTCAAAATAGTTATCAGGAAAAGGTAATTCTTCTGCATTGGCCTGAACATAGCTGACATTGCCCACGATGCCAATATCACGTAATTTTTCGCGTCCGACTTTCAGCATGGAATCGTTAATGTCAGCCAGAACAACTTGGCCGTTCTCACCGACAATACGGGAAAATTTTGCGGTCAAGTCACCCGTTCCACCAGCCAGATCAAGCACTTTGTGACCACGACGGACACCACTTGCCTCAATAGTAAAACGTTTCCAGATACGATGAATGCCGAATGACATCAGATCATTCATCAGGTCATATTTTGCAGCGACAGAGTGGAATACTTCTGCCACCATGTCTTTTTTTGACTCTTTGGATACGGTGCGGAAACCAAAATCAGTGGTTTCTTTTGATTGATCTGCCATGTTACTTGTCCGCTTTTTATTCAAAAATTTAATAACAAGTGTACCAGTCTTTATAGTAAAACCCTATCCAGACTTCACTTATTAACCTGCAATGATTGGAAAGATTTATCAACTAATTGCGAATCAATGGGGCGCTTTACATCTACTCCCAAATCGCGGAAATCCTCAGCCTGACTAATCAGGTTGCCTCGCCCTTCAACCAATTTTTTCATTGCAAAATGATAACTCGCCTGTGCTTTATTGAGGCTTTGCCCCAACCCTTGCATATCATCTACAAACAATCGCATTTTGTCATACATTCTGGCAGCTTTCTCTGCAATCAGACTTGCATTTTGACTTTGATATTCATAACGCCAGAGATTATTGATAGTGCGCACAGCCACCAGCAACGTTGAAGGGCTCACAAGCATAATATTGTGTTTCAGAGCTTCATCCAGCAATTCCGGCGCTTGGCTGAGTGCCACCAGATAAGCCGGCTCTACAGGAATAAACATTAATACGTAATCCAACGACCTCAGGCCGGGCAATTGCTGATAATCTTTCCGGCTCAGCCCTCGAATATGTCCTTTAATCGAATTGATGTGCTCCTGCAATGCCTGCATTTGTTGATGTTCATCATTACTGTTGAAATAACGTTCATAAGCAACCAATGACATTTTGGCATCAATAATGACATCTTTTCCTTGTGGCAAATGCACAACTACATCGGGCTGGAAACGCTCATTGTTTTCCGTTTTAATATTCACCTGTGTCTGGAATTCATGCCCTTCCCGCAAGCCTGATGCCTCCAACACACGGGCCAATACCATCTCCCCCCAATTTCCCTGCATTTTATTATCGCCTTTCAGGGCTTTTGTCAGATTGAGTGCCTCTTTTGCCATTTGCGCATTAAGTTGTTGCAGATTACGAATTTCATGGGTGAGGGTATGACGCTCACGAGCTTCCTGCCCAAAGCTATCTTGCACTTGACGACGGAACCCTTCCAATTGTTCACGAAATGGCATCAGGAGATGGTTGAGACTCTGGCGGCTATATTCGTCGGTACGACGTAGGTTTTGCTCGAAAATACGGTTGGCAAGATTTTCAAATTGTGTATTCAGGCGCTGCTCGCTGTTAACCAATAAACGCTGTTTTTCCTCTGCTGCCAATCGACTTTCTTCAAGCCGGGTACTCAGCTCCCGCAGTTCGACTTCCTGTATGCCATTGATCTCACGCTGGGCCAGCAATTCTTGGTTTAATTGCTCACATTCATTGCGCCAATAGTGCGTTTGTTCCAATTTTTCATGGCTGACAGCCAGCTGACTGTGCAACTCCCGCAATTCCTGCTCTTTTTGTTGCACCCTCTGATGAATAAAAAGCCAGACGAAGATCCCCCCGCCCAGCATTCCACTTAAACTGCCAATCAGCATATATAACCACTGGATATCCACCAACACACCCTCGTTAACTTTTTTGATTCATCAGACTTAATGTAAGTTAAATAGATGCTGTATAGATGTCCAGAGTATTTAATGTGTTTATTTCAGTTTGCAAAGCCGCTCGCAATTACCCGATCCATTCTGCCAACCAACGCAGGCCAAACGCCCCGGGTGCTAGAATGCCGAATGCCCAGATTAGCGCTGAGGTAGCATTGGCGAGCTGAAAATGACGTTTTGGCATGGCACAAATGCCCGCCACCAGCGGCACGGCAGCTCTCAGCGGGCCAAAAAAGCGCCCAATGAAAACTCCCCAGATCCCCCAACGTTCGAAAAACTGATGGCCGCGAACCAAAGTTTGGGGATGACGGGAAAGAGGCCACATCTTGCCGACATTTTCTTTGTAGTGAAAACCAAACCAGTAAGATAACCAATCACCAAAGAAAGCGCCTGCGGCGGCAGCTATCCATATTGGCCAGAAATTCAGCCCACTTTCACCAATCAATGCCCCCAATCCCAATAAAATAATTGTCGCAGGCAATAATAGGGAGATAAAAGCCAGTGATTCACCAAAAGCCAGTAAGAAAATAATAGGGATCGCCCAGACTTCATGGTTTTTTACGAAATTGGTCACCAGTTCGTTGATTTCATGCAGGCTCAAATTAGTATTTCCTGTATTGTCGGTGTTTGCTATAAATTAGCACCAGAGAGATGAATCAAAGCTAACTGAATATTCTTATTCAAGAAAATATGCCTGTAGTTTTTCACGCGCCGCAATATCAAGCCCGATATCTTTTTCCAGCCAAATATCCACACAGCCATAATGCTGGTTAATGCTGTTCAAGGCGGTCAACAGGAATTCTTCCCGGACTGAATAAACATAAGCAAATTTTTCAACCACACTATCACTCATAGTTTTGGCATATTCATTCAGCAAGTAATCTCGATATGGTGCCAACGTGACATTGGTCAGTAAATAGTCTTCCATCACCATGTCCAAATCAGCGCCCAATGCCAGCAAAACCAGTGCTGAGCCAACTCCCGTCCTGTCTTTACCCACCGCACAATGTTGTACAATTCCGCCTTTCTCTGGCTGCAACAACAAGCTGGCTAATGTTTTATACGCATCATTCTTGATTGGCAATAATTCATACAGGCGTGCCATAAACACTTTGGCATCAAATTGTTCCAAGATTTCCTTGTCTAATTGATCCAAATTAGCACTGACTTCCTTGGAAAGTGGATTCGCCGGCGCATGATGATAATGCGCTCCGAGCCAGATCTGATCGGGCTTATCCATGATTTCACAACTATCACGATAATCGATGATCTGGAAAAGATTTTGTTCCGCCAAGAACGATTGATCATCTTGTGTCAGCTTGTCCAACGCTCCGGAACGAAACAGTAACCCTGACTTAATTTTGGCTCCGTTGCTTAATTTCTTATTGCCTAAGTCACGGAAATTAATACCTCCATTCAAAGGAAGTAGTGAAGGATGAGATAGAAGTGTTGTGGTCATTAGTCACTCTTGTTGCGATTAAAATATACGTTTGCCTTTCAACTTGCTGATTTTATTGGCAATAAAATTTGATTTATCAGTATATTAGTTAATGAAAACAAATAGATATTATCAAACTCAGTTGATAGTTGTGTGTGCTAATTCGTTGCCATTGCGACTTACTATTATATAAAAAGTTGTTATTACAAATAAGTATTAGCACATAACGTTATGACATTATCAGATTTTAGAATGAAAGGAAGAGGAGATATCATAAACCAACAGCAGGGCCAGATATTTCTGACCCTTGTATATAATCTTTCAAACTGCCTCTTTGTTGCCTGCGATGCAGCTTGAAATCCATTGTGTATAAAAAGCATTACAGCAGGCGGCGGGCAGCCTCAACAACAATGCCCAATACATTACTTTCAGTTTTTTTCAGCAATTCAGCATCCGGAATTTCTTGTTGGGTACGGTTCACGATAACGCCGGCCACCATACCACTGCGCAGTCCTTGGCTTGAACACATAGTCAGCAATGTCGCTGATTCCATTTCGAAGTTCAACACGCCCATTTCCTGCCACTCTTTCATAGAACCCTGGAAACGACGGACAACACGCCCGGAATAAGTATCGTAACGTTCTTGCCCTGGGTAGAAAGTATCAGAAGACGCCGTCACGCCCACATGCGTGGTTGAACCGGATGCTTTCGCCGCTTCGTATAGCGCGTTTGTACATTCAAAATCAGCAACTGCCGGGAATTCCATTGGGGCAAAGTGCAGACTGGCACCATCCAAGCGAACTGCAGCAGTGGTAACCAGTACATCTCCCACATTAATGTGTGGTTGGATTGCTCCCGTTGTACCAATTCGCAGGAAAGTACGAATTCCCAGTTGTGCCAGTTCTTCTACGGCAATCGACGTTGAGGGGCCACCAATACCTGTGGAACAAACGATGACCGCTTTCCCGTCAATCTCGGCACGCCATGTTGTAAATTCACGGTGGGAAGCCAGATGCACAGGGTTATCCATCAATCGCGCAATTTTTGCAACACGGTTAGGATCACCAGGCACAATCGCTAAAGTTGCTCCTTGCAGGTCACTTTTTGTGATACCTAAATGAAATACATCAGACATATCGGACTCCTCAACGGACATGATTCAAAATATATACTTAAATTTAGTGAATACTCTGACACTTTTAAGTGATCAAAATCACTCTTAATCAATCCAATAAAGAAACACTTACATATAATTGTGATTCAAATCACAAATATATGTAAGGGCAATGCGATAAGTATAAAATTAAAACAAAAAAAATATGCCAATAGCTGTCACAAAGACCAAAATCGAAAAAGCGCCCCTTTCCAGAGCGCTTTTTCATCATTTATGCGGTTAAGGGTAACTTACATAATAAAGTTGAGCAGCAATATGCCACAAAGCCCTATGCCCCACGCAATTGTCGTCGGAATTGACCAAACGATAATCTGTTGCTTTACATTTTTAATTCCCATCATTCGGTTAACTACCCAGAAAAAACAATCATTGAAGTAGCTGAAAAACAAAGTTCCCATCACCGCAGCCTGAGCCGCTAACAGCATATTAATATCCGGTATTTGTTTAATAATGGGCGCGGAAATAGAAGCTGCGGTAATCATCGCCACTGTACCGGATCCTTGGATAATCCGTATTAATGTCGCGATGATAAAAGGGATTAACACCGATGTTATCGGTAGGCCCGCAATATACTGGGCCAGAATCATTCCTGTCCCACTTTCGTTTAACACTGCCCCCAACGCTCCTCCGGCTCCTGACACCAGCAGGATAATACCGACGGTTTTTAACCCCTCTTCCAAATGTTCAGTCACTTCCTGCTTGCTTACTTTCGGCATTAAGGTATACACCGCCAGCAATACGCTGATTGCTAAAGCAATAATTGGTGAACCAAGGAAATTAAAGCTCTGAAAATAGAAATTATTTTCCTGTCCTGCAAACTCTTCGGTTTTCAGCAACATTCCATTGATAACATTGGTGAAGATAAGCGCAATCGGCACAACAATCGGCAGAAAAGAAATAAACAGGTTCGGCAATGGCTTGTTGGCTTTTTCTTCCATATAACGCTGATGAATTTGCTGTAAGTTTTCTTCCGCATCAATGAGTTGATATTCAGGATATTTAGCTTCCAACCATTTTGCATAAAGGGTCATACCGATAACACATGGAATAGCCAATACCATTCCCACCAGCATCATTGAACCTATATTGACTCCGAATATTCCGGCAACGCCCAGCGGCCCCGGAGTTGGAGGAACAATATGGTGAGTCACTACCAATCCTCCTGCCAGCGATACTCCCAGCGTCAATACACTACGCTTGCCTTTCTTTGCCAATGCCTTTACCAAAGGATAGAGGATCACAAAAGCGGAATTCACAAATATGGGAATACTGACAATATAACCGGTAATCGCCAAAGCCCATTCTTCACGCCTTTTACCCAACCACTTTATCAAGCTATAGGCGATTTTTTCAGTTGCACCGGAAACCTCCAGTATTCGCCCCATCATGCTCCCCAGTCCAATCACGATGCCAATACTGCCCAATGTCGAACCAAACCCCTTGGAGATAACCTCAACGGTGTTGCTCAGTGTTAATCCTCCAGAGGTTCCAGCAATTATCGCAGCAATTAGCATGGCAACCAGTACATGAACACGAGTACGTAAGACCAGAAAAATCAGCGTAAATACCGCCACGCCCAATCCAATTATTGGAATGTAAGACTCCATCATAAAACCCTATTTCAATCTGTATTAAGCGATAAATGCACGAACAGCATCGTTGAATGATTAACTGATGGTTAAAAAGCAAACCATTAATGATGACAATTTTCGCCGAAGTTTCCTTTCATAACTTCTTGAAACTATTTTTGCAAATAAGAATTTACTCTTTATTTTTAAACTGAGCGTTCAATGTATTGTTTAAAAAAGAATTATTGCTCTAATAATCGCAATTATCACCCACATACAACGTCATTCAGATTTGCAATCGTGCAAAACGATAAAATCGTAATCAGATGAATGAGAGAAGGGAATAATAAGTTCAAGAGAATGAATATGTTTAGGAAAGATCTGACTATTTGTTACCTTTTTGATCTTCACATAGATAACTTCACAAAAAAACGATGAATATCACATTCGGGATTTATATATCATGGGAATAAATAAACTTAATTATTTGAATTAAATAAATTTTCAATCTCAATGGCGAGAAAAGCATTTCACACATTAGTGTGATGACATAAGAAAAATTACTTAACCTAAAAATCCACTCATTATCCAAAATAAGGCACATTTAAAATATTGTGCTACTGTAATAATTAAATCTGTCATTCATATTTATTCCATAGCATCTCTACTACTTTATTCCTGTAAATATACCTAAATAAGTGTTTTATCTGGTCAGGCCGATAAAACCTCAACAAGAGGGGGACGTTACGATGGGCTTTTTTGATCAAATCACCAATTTGCTGAGCGGAGGAAAAAATCAGCAGCTCCAGCACCTGATGGATTGGGTTGAAGGTCAGGGAGGAATAAGTGGATTAGTAGAAAAGTTTTCCCAACAAGGTCTAGATGGAACGATCCATTCGTGGATTGGTTCTGGTGAAAATTTACCAATTCATGCAGATCAGATCTCTTCTATTTTCGGCTCTTCTACTGTCCAACAGCTAGCAGAAAAAATCGGCATTGACCCCAATGAAGTCTCATCCTTAATTTCCCAGCATTTGCCTAATTTAGTTGATAAAGTCACGCCAAATGGTGAAGTTCCAGAAAACCTGGATTTAAAATCCGTTGGTATGGATTTGCTGAAAAATAAGCTGCTGGGTAAATAATAAAGTTCGTGAAAAATATAGGTTGCCCGCCACATTTTATGGTTGTGACGGGCACTCTTTCTTATCAGATTTTGCGTTAGTTATTCACTGATGAACGCAGGCGTTTTGCTGCTTCAACCATGTTCGCCAGTGATTGTCTGGTTTCAACCCAGCCACGTGTTTTCAGACCACAATCCGGGTTTACCCACAAACGTTCAACAGGAATGCGATCTGCCGCTTTGAGCAGTAACGCTTCAATCCATTCAACACTCGGCACGTTTGGTGAGTGGATATCATATACTCCCGGCCCAATCTCATTCGGATATGAAAAGTTTTCAAATGAATCCAGTAATTCCATATCCGAGCGAGATGTTTCAATGGTGATCACATCTGCATCCAGTGCGGCAATGGACGGCATGATGTCATTGAACTCGCAATAACACATATGGGTGTGAATTTGTGTATCGTCATCCGCTATTGCCGCGCTGAGTTTGAATGCGTCCACAGCCCAATCCAGATATGCCTGCCATTCTTCTCTGCGCAGTGGCAACCCTTCACGCAACGCAGGTTCATCAATTTGAATGATGCCAATGCCTGCTTTTTGCAAATCGTCAACTTCATCACGCAAGGCCAGTGCAATTTGTTTCGCAATGGTTTCGCGGCTGACATCTTCCCTTGGGAATGACCAACAAAGAATGGTTACAGGCCCCGTCAACATTCCTTTTACTGGTTTTTCCGTCAGAGATTGTGCATATGTTGCCCAATTAACAGTGATCGCTTCTGGGCGGCTGATATCACCAATAATGACAGGCGGTTTCACGCAACGGGAGCCGTAGCTTTGCACCCAGCCATTTTGAGTGAAAACATAGCCATCAAAATGCTCACCAAAATATTCCACCATGTCATTGCGTTCAGCTTCACCATGCACCAGGACATCCAGCCCTAAATGTTCTTGTTCCTGAATAGCCTGCTTAATATGCTCACTGATATTGGTGCGGTAATGCGTACTGTCTACACGCCCTTTTTTGAAATCGAGGCGTAAGCCACGGATTTCGGTTGTTTGCGGGAATGAGCCAATCGTTGTTGTCGGCCACAATGGCAAGTTATAACGTTGGCGCTGAAGTTTGGCTCGTTCAGGATATTTCTGATTACGCTCACTGTCTTCTGGCTTAATGGCGGCAATTCGTTCTGCCACTGCCGAGTTATTAACCCTGCTGGAGCTACGGCGGGCACGAATTGGAGTACTATAAGCATCAAGTTCTGCCTGTTTGCTGCCTTCTTCCGCATTCAATGCTTGTGATAGCAGAGAAAGTTCTGAGCACTTCTGCAAAGCGAAAGCAAACCAGCTTTTCACTTCTTCATCCAGCCCACTTTCATCATTCAGATCAATCGGGCTATGCAGTAGTGAACAGGAAGTTCCGACCCATATTTTTCTCTTATTTGCCAGTGGCGCGATAAGTTGGTATTTCTCACTTAAATCCGCCCGCCAGACGTTACGGCCATTAATGACCCCCAATGAGAGCAGCCAATTTTCTGGCAGTGATTTATTCAAGCTATCGAGAGAGTCCTGCCCTGCGACCAAATCAACATGCAAGCCCTGTACCGGCAATGATTTGATTGTTTCAATATTATGGCCGATGCTATCGAAATAGGTTGTCAGCAATAATTTCGCCTGCCCTTCAAGTGCCTGATAAGCTGTTGAGAAAGCCGCAAGCCACTCTTTTGGCAATTCCAGCACCAAGGCGGGTTCATCTATCTGTACCCATTCAATGCCCCGCTTTGCCAATTCAGCCAGTATTTGCTGATAAACCGGAAGAATGTCTGCCAATAATGACAAGCGATCAAAAATCTTGCCTTTCACTTTACCAAGCCATAAATATGTCACTGGCCCCAAAAGTACTGGCTTTATTTTGTGCCCCAATGCCAACGCTTCATCCACTTCATCCAGCAACTGAGTCCAACTCAGTTTAAACACCTGCCCTTCCTGAAATTCAGGCACAATATAGTGATAATTTGTGTTGAACCATTTGGTCATTTCCGAAGCAGCGGCGGGTGTGCCGGTTGGCGCTCTGCCACGGGCAATGCGAAATAAGGTATCCAGATCGATATTGCCATTTTCATTTTGATGGCGTGGTGGAACGTTGCCCAATAGCAAACTTGTGGTCAGTACTTGGTCATACCATGCAAAATCACCAACGGGGACTAAATCAACGCCCGCTTCTTTTTGCTGTTGCCAGTGGCGGGCACGTAATTCACGGCCTGTTTCCAGCAATTCCTGTTGAGAAATTTTGCCTGCCCAATAATTTTCTTGCGCCTTTTTTAGCTCTCTTTTCAAGCCAATACGTGGAAAACCCAATGTATGATTCAAAACAGTCATGTCGTCACCCGTGAAATTTTAGCCGTCTAGATGTTTACACTTCTATAATCTGCATGTAGTGTATAAACCACAAGCGCAAATTATTCATAATCATCTTGAAGGTTTTTCATGATCGAAATAAAACATTTAAAAACACTACAAGCATTGAACCATTGCGGTTCATTGGCAGCGGCAGCAAATTACCTGCATCAGACGCAATCAGCCCTTTCCCACCAATTCAGTGAGTTGGAACATAGACTGGGATTTAAATTATTTATTCGTAAAAGTCAGCCCCTGCGGTTAACTTCTCAAGGTGAAATATTATTAAAGCTGGCGAATCAAGTATTACCTCTGATTACCGCCTCGCTGCGTGAATGCAATGAGCCTGAAGAGACGAATTTACGTATTGCCATCGAATGCCATAGCTGTATCCAATGGTTAACCCCTGCCCTTAAAAATTTCCGTGATAGGTGGCCTCAGGTTAACGTGGATTTTAAATCTGGCGTGACGTTTGATCCTCAACCAGAGCTACAACAGCGGGAACTGGATATTGTGCTGACATCAGACATTATTTCAGACAGCAATCTTCACTATACGCCCTTGTTTGATTACGAAGTGAAGCTGGTCATTGCGCCGGATCACCCATTGGCAAATCAGCGTGATATTCGCCCACAAGATCTGGCTGCTGAAACATTGCTGATTTACCCCGTGCAAAAGCAACGTTTTGATATTTGGCGGCGTTTTCTCCAGCCTGCGAATGTGAGCCCGACATTGAAAACTGTCGATAATACTCTGCTGTTGATTCAAATGGTGGCTGCCCGACTGGGGATCGCAGCGTTACCGCATTGGGCAGTTGAAACATTCGAAAGGCAAGGATTGGTGGTAACTCAAACGTTAGGAGAGGGGTTGTGGAGCAGATTGTACGCCGCTTGCCGAGAAGGAGAACAGCGCCAACCTGCCATCGATGCGTTTATTTGTTCTGCCCGCCAGCACGCTGTGGATAGCTTGCCGTTTGTGAAGCGGGTTTCGTCAATATCCAACGGTGGTGCACCCAAAGTGATGCAACAATCAGGCTGCTTCCAATGCTAAAGCTCAGCCAGGCAGGATGCTGTTGCCAAATCGCAAAATTGACCAACAACCCCGCCGGAACCAGCATATTATTCATAATTGCCAGTGTTCCGGTATCCACTTGGGTTGCGCCATAGTTCCACATAAAATAACCAATGCCTGAAGCCCCTACGCCTAACCAAATCAGGACTCCCCACTGTATTTGAGTTGTCGGCATTTTTTGCGGATCACCAAACAGTAACCAACCGATAAGGGCGATAATGCAGGCCCCCAGATAAAACCATGAGAACGCTATACGTTGCGGGATTGGGTGGATTTCCATTAAACGCTTGTAACCGACTTGGCCTATTGCAAAGAAAATATTTGCCAATTGCACCAATATCAAGCCAATCCAAAAAGATTCACTCAACCGGTCGTAACGAATAATTGCAGCCCCTGCCACCGCCAGAAAAGAGCTAAGCGCGTAGCCCCAACGCAAACGCTGACGCCCCATCAAATCATAAATCAAAGTGACATAGAGCGGCGTCATAATGGTAAACAGCAAAAATTCGGCCACAGTCAGATAGTGGTAAGCGTGAAATACAAACAAATACATCACACCAAGCTGGCAGGCACCGACAGCCATATACAGCAGGATGACCTTCAATGATAAACCGCGCCAGCGCAGGAACGGCAAAAATACCAAAGCAGCCAGAGCAACCCTGACAAGAACAGAGAACCAGCTATCAACCTGACCGGCAAGGTAAACACCGATCAGGCTGAAAGAAGCGGCCCACAAAAAAGTTGTGATAGTTAACAGCCACATAATTTATTGATTTTTACCCGCCAAAAGTGCTTCAAGCAAATCAAGCTCGTGCAACAAAGTTTGCAACGTTTCATTGCTGATTTTACGGGTCGCACGCAAGTGATACAACTCCCCTCGCTCCGCCCTTAATGCCGTCAAACGGAAACGGCGCTCCAAATCCTCAACCATCAGGTTATGTTCAATTTCATCTGAGCCCGCAGTACGGCGCCGCAAATATCCGGTAACACGGGAAGCGATTTCGCTAATGACCTCAGCATCCAGCTTTTCTTCTGTGCTGGCGGATAAGCGCTCTTCCATCT
This sequence comes from Xenorhabdus santafensis, assembly GCF_033949405.1. NCBI lineage: Bacteria > Pseudomonadati > Pseudomonadota > Gammaproteobacteria > Enterobacterales > Morganellaceae > Xenorhabdus > Xenorhabdus santafensis. Next base: position 29,156 of record NZ_VCDN01000059.1, read on the forward strand.
TATTCATACTGACAATCGCAACTTCTGCCATTGCTGATTTTGCCATTCTGATCTCATTCTGATCGCCCAACTTATCACCGACTTTCATGCCGCGCAGCAACAGCGGAAGGGCAATAACACCAACAAACAGAGAGAGTAAAATTACGCCTGCTGAGATAAAAATCAACTGATAACGCGCCGGGAATACTTCACCACCCGGCAAGAATAGTGGTACAGAAAGCGCACCCGCCAGTGTAATTGCTCCGCGAACACCAGCAAACGAAGCCAGACATAATTCACGGGTTGTATAGGACGTAAATTCCAGTGGCCTTTTCTTCATGAACACTTTGCTGATATTTTTCATCAGCCACAACCAGAGGAACCGCAGCAGTACCAACGCCCCGTAAATAATACCGACAGCCGCGAACAGCATCCAAGTTTCAACTTCCGGATCCAATTCAGCCTGCGTCACTGACGTTTTCCAGATATCCGGCAATTGCAGCCCCAGCATAATGAATACCAGGCCATTGAAAACGAAAGCCAGCATTCCCCAGACGTTATCGGCACGCAGGCGCATATCCAACGGTGCGTTACGGATAACCCCCGCTTTACTGATGGTCATGCCCGCAGCCACCGCGGCCAAAATACCGGACACCCCGATATGTTCTGCAATCATGTAAGAAGCGAATGGCAATAGCATCATGAACACAATCTGAGTCGCCGGATCGTCCCCGCTCCAACGGCTCATCAGTCGCAATGATTTACTGTACAACCAAGTAACGGCAATACCCGATAACAAACCACCAATTGCAACTTTGAAAAATTCAACGGTTGCACCCGTGACAGTAAAGACCATCGTTCCCATGGCAATTGCCACGGCAAATTTCAGCGCCACCAGACCAGAAGCATCGTTCATCAACGCTTCACCTTCCAGTACGCTCATCATATTTTTAGGGATGCGTCCTTTTCCAACAATTGATGACAATGCAACCGCATCGGTTGGAGATAACACTGCCGCCAGTGCAAAAGCCGCAATGAGTGGAATACTCGGCAACAGCCAGTATATAAAATAACCAATACCGACAACCGTCACCAATACTAAGACTAAAACGAGAATGAAAATTTCACGCCCATGCTGAAAAAATTCTCTGGTCGGTGTTTTCCAACCATCAACAAACAACAAAGGAGGGATAAGTAAAACGAGGAATAATTCAGGATCGAAAGTAACGTGTAAACCAAAATGAGGCCAGGCCAGCAACGCTCCCATTGCTATTTGCACTATCGGCAAGGGGACACGGAACGGGATCACCTTAGTAAGAACACCAGAAACTGACACCACCAAAATCAAGATCAAGATAGTAAAGAATATTTCCATGTTACCCTTACAAATTGCCAAAAATCCGTCGGTGAAAAGATTGTGACTCTTTTTTAGCTTTAATAACAGCGCTAATAACCACAATTATTACAGTTATTACAGAAAATCAAAAAACAATCACATTGAGAATCAAGGAACAGCAACCCATTTATCTATTTTATACTTATCAGCAGGGAAATGTTGAAAAATTAGCACATTTTGCAATGCATCCGCCTATTAAGAGATGCTTTGCTAAATGCCCTACCCATCAATTCCATTCAAGAAAAATTCTTTTTCTTTCAATTGATTAATAAAAATCACATAAGGGTGATTATTTTTCATTCTACCATTTCGCATAAAAAATAGAGCGAAACACTTCACTAACCAAGAAGATAGGGCAATGCCGTCAAAAAAGTGAGGCATTAAAATCAAATATAACTGAAAGCATTATGGCCCCAAAGAGCACTTATTGACTGAACGCGTATAATTATAGAGGAAAATAAAGCATGATATTTGGAAGAATAAAAATAACATCTTATCTCAAAATATTTATCCTAATTGTCAGCTCGACACTATTAGCGGCTTGTTTTAGCACTGCTCCCATCAATAAAACCAACACCTATGCAGAAATACGCCGTACTGGTTTCGGCATTCCACATATCAAAGCTGAAAATTGGTTTGGATTGGGTTATGGCTATGGTTATGTCCAGGTACAAGACAACCTTTGTACCATGGCGGATTCTTTCCTGACTTACCGTGGCGAACGCTCTCTGCACTTTGGCGGGCAAGCCATTCTGGCTTATGACGGAATAACAGGGAAAGCGCAGAATCTGGATTCTGATTTTTATCATCGGCATATTCTTTCTGAAGATATGCTAAATCGCATGATCCAAGCTCAACCGAAAGAAATCAAACAGCTCGTTTCAGGTTTTACCACAGGCTATAACAAATACCTTCGAGAATTGCCGCTTCATGCTGAAGCTCACCAAGCCTGCCGCAATCAGGAGTGGGTTCAGCCGATTGATGAGCTGGATGTTTACCGACGCATGTATGCTGCCGTATTCACGAAGGGATATAATTTAATGCTCCCCAATATTGCTCACGCCCAACCCCCCGGCGTCTTATCAACAACGAATGTTTCAGGATCATCTGCGTCAATCGCTTCATTCCACTTAAACAATCTGGAAGACAGAGGGGTCGGCAGTAATGCCTATGGATTTGGTACACAAACCACCCATTCAGATTCTCCTTTGTTGGTTGGCAACCCTCATTGGTATTGGTTCGGCCCAGACCGGTTCTACCAAGCGCAATTTACCATTCCCGGTGAAATCAATGTCAGTGGTGTCTCGTTCTTAGGTATTCCCATCATTCAAATTGGTTTTAACGACAATATCGCCTGGAGCCACACCGTTTCGACAGCATCCCGCATGGGTTTTTACGAACTGAGTTTGGCGCCCGATGATCCATTGAGTTACCTCCGGGATGGCAAGAAAGTCAAAATGGAAGCCAATACGATTACTGTCCAAGTTAAGCAAGACTCTGGTTCTTTGGTTCCCGTAACCCGTACGTTGTATAAATCGGAATATGGCCCTTTGGTAAATCTTTCGCCATTACAGTGGGATACGAAAAAAGCATTTGCAGTCCGCGATATCAACCAAGAAAATTTTCGCTTGTTTAGAAGCTGGCTACGGTTTGATCAAGCCCGTTCTCTTGAAGAATTTATCGCTATTCAAAAACAAGAGTCGGCCATGCCTTGGGTGAATACTATCGCAGTTGGTCGTGGCAGCAATAAAGCTTGGTATGCAGATATGGGGCCTGTTCCTAACATTTCCCTTGAGCAAACAAAAAATTGTACCACGCAATCCCGCCAAGTCCTGGCTGCCAAATTAACGCCGGACATCCCGTTTTTTGACGGTTCACGCAGTGAGTGTGATTGGCAAAATGACCCCGATTCCGTTCAGGCTGGCGCGGTAGGCCCATCCCGAATGCCCAATTTGCTGCGCACCGATTATGTTGCCAATATGAATGACAGCTACTGGCTCTCTAACCCTCAATCCCCCTTGGTGGATTATCCTTTAGCATTTGGTTCTGATGGCAGTAAACCTATCAGTATGCGTACTCGTCTGGGTCACATCATGATACAAGAACGTTTGCAAGGCCACGATCAGTATCCGGGGAAATCTATCAATAATGAAATCATTCAGGACATGGTCTTGAACAGCCGTGCTCTGACTGCTGAGTTGTTTAAATCAGAATTTTTGGAGCAAGCCTGCTATTCACCGCAGGTTAATGTACAGCGTGATCCACTAAATGGAACAATCTTCCCTTCGCCTCAGCGTGTTGATGTTACCGAAGCCTGCCGTATATTAAGAGATTGGGATAATAGTGGTAATCTCTCCGCACGGGGAGCCCATATTTGGGATGGTATTTGGAATCGGCTACAAGTTTTGCCGGAATCTGTTTTGTTCGCCATTCCCTTTGACAAAAATGATCCCTTAAATACCCCACGCAAATTACATGCTGATAAAGAAACACTCCGACAAGCACTCGGCGCCACTGTACTGGGTTTAGCACACCAAGGATTACCTTTGGATGCACAACGGGGAGATTATGTTTCTTTGGTACGTGGTGATAAGCATGTTCCGTTATATGGTGGTTGCAGCAATGTCGGCTATTTCACGATTGCTTGTGTAGAATCTATCGATCTGACAAGCACTAATGTGAGAAGTAAACACGACTATGGCAATAGTTATACGCAACTGATTAGTTTCCCGAATAATGATGTCGAGGCTTATACCTCATTGTTAACTTCATTGTCAGACGATCCTGCTTCGCCGCATTATAGCGATTCCACTTGGATGTATAGTGCAAAGAAATGGCTACATTTGCCATTCAAGGAATCTGAGATTGCCGCAGATCCAAACTATCAATCTTTGATTCTGACAGATTAGTATCTGGTATTTATTCATAAAAACGACAAAGGGGTTTATTAAAAACCCCTTTTAATCAGATAGCCCAATTTCCCGCATAAAATACAACTAATATGATGGCAAGAATAACCGTACCGAGATTCAATTTACGCCATTCACCAGAAAAAATACGGCCCGCAACCAATGCGCTGAAGCCCAGCATAATTCCGGTAACAATATTGCATGTCAGCACAATAAACACTGCGCACAATAAGCCAGCCATCGCACTGACAAAATCATTAAAGTTCAGCTTGCGCACATTGCTCAACATCAATAGCCCCACATACATCAAGGCTGGTGCCGTTGCATAGGCAGGCACTAAATAGGAAAGCGGGGACAGGAATAAAATCAGCAGGAACAAAATACCCACCACAGAAGCCGTTAAACCGGTTTTCCCCCCGACTGCCGTTCCGGCGGCAGATTCAATGTAAACACCTGCCGGAGAGGAACCGATAGCCCCTGCGAAAATGCTACAGGCGGAATCCGCAGTCAGCGCCTTGCCACCATTGATAATTTGCCCTCTTTTATCCAATAAATTGGCCTGACTTGCCACTGCCTGAATGGTTCCCGTTGCATCAAATATTGCCGTCATGACCAATGCCAGCAGGCTCGGTAACACGGCTGGCTGCAAAGCGCCCATAATATCCATGCTGAACATCAGGGATAAACCGTCTTCTCCCACAGTCGGTACTTTGAAAAATCCTTGATACTTCACAGCCGGATCAAAAATCAAACCAATAACTGAAATCGCGATAATGACCAGCACAATGCCGCCGGGTACTTTTCTGCGTTCAAGCCCAATGATCCCCGCCAGCCCCAATAACGTCATAATAACAGGGAAGGAAGTCAACGAACCAAACGCAACGGGCAAACCTTCGTGTGGATTTTTAATTACCAGCCCGACACCATTGGCGGCAATCAACAATAGAAACAACCCAATACCAATACCGGCCCCGTGTGCTATATCCATGGGAATATTGCGTAAAATCCATGCCCGCACGCCTGTCACTGAAATCAATGTAAATATACATCCCATCAGGAAAACCGCGCCAAGTGCGACAGGAATACTGACTTGTTGCCCCAATACCAGACTGAAGGCGGTAAATGTACACAATGAAAGAGCGCAACCAATGGCCATCGGCAAGTTCACCCACAATCCCATCAGTAACGAACCGAGCCCCGTGACCAGACAGACAGAAATAAACACCGCAGTATGAGGAAATCCGGCCTGCCCAAGCATACCCGGCACCACAATAACGGAATAAACCATCGCCAGAAATGTGGTTAACCCAGCGAGAATTTCCTGGCGTACCGTCGATCCGCGCTCAGTAATCTTAAAATACTTATCGAGTTTGCCTTGAGTTGGAGCCTGCATGCCAGACATGTTTTTCCCCTGCTTTTTGTTGAGTGTTCCGCTTTGAAATCTACCACGATTTTCCACCACTCTTCCTGACGAAAACGATTACGTAGCAAGTTAACAAAAAGTTGATGCTGTACTTATTGGTTCAGTCATCCACGTGCGCAATCGTTTGGCTTTTTAGACGGAATGGCGAGAAAATTTTGAAGTGGGTGATTATCCGGTGAATCTGGGATAAGAATCAAGCGATAATCGCAAATTTTATGATGCGTTTTCTTATGAGAAATTAGATTTATTTAATCGCAATCAAACATCGTTATTTATGCCCTTCCCGCACAATACGTGAATACATAAAGAAAAGAGAATAATAAAAAATAATAACAATTAAATTTAAGTAGTTATGCATTCAGGTTTAATAAAAAAAAGGCGAGAAAAGTATCAAAATAGGCAAAAAATCAAATTATTATACTGCAAAATCACTATTTTCAGTCTTTAACTCTTAAATAAACCATAAGACCATCATATAGATTGTTATTGGGACAATAACAATCTATCAATAAACAGCATAACTCAGGATCGTATTTTAAAAATCACTTTAACCAAAAGTAAGGACATCATTGGCTTCAATTTTTATGTCTAACAAGGAAATATACATGTTAACTAAAAAACAAAATCGTAGTCGCTTTTTACGAACGGTGGAATGGTTAGGAAATGCTTTACCCCATCCAGTTATTCTTTTTGTCATCCTTATTGCTATTTTATTGGCGGCCTCAGCAATCGGGCAATATTTTAATATTTCAGTCATTGATCCTCGCCCAGAAAATGCAAAAGGCCGGGCGGCGGATGGCTTGATTCATATCGTAAGTTTGCTGGATGCAGATGGCATACGCAGGATTTTATCCAATCTGGTCACTAACTTTACAAGCTTTGCCCCACTGGGTACGGTGCTGGTTGCTTTTCTGGGTGTCGGCATTGCAGAACGTGCTGGCCTGCTTTCCGCCCTGATGCGTTTAGTCGTAATGAAGGCCCCGCGCAAACTCACTACATTAGCCATTGTATTTGCCGGTATTATGTCCAATATGGCAGCAGAACTGGGCTATGTAGTGTTAATTCCATTAGCCGCAATTATTTTCCATTCCCTTGGCCGTCATCCACTGGCCGGGCTGGCAGCCGCATTTGCTGGAGTTTCAGGGGGATATTCCGCCAACTTGCTATTGGGTACGATCGATCCACTGCTTGCAGGTATCACGCAACAAGCGGCCCGGATTATTGATCCTAACTATATCGTTGGCGCTGAATCTAACTGGTATTTCATGTTTGCCAGTACCTTCCTGATTTCTATCCTTGGCTATTATGTGACTGAAAAAATTGTTGAGCCCCAGCTTGGCCCCTATAAAAGCGAATTGGATGAAAATGAAAATGCACTCATACATTCAGCAGAAGTCACGGCTCTGGAGAAAAAAGGGCTCGTGGCCGCATCACTGACATTACTTGTATTAACTGCGCTTGTATCATTAAGTGTTGTGCCCGAAAACGGTATTTTAAGAAATCAGGAAACAGGGCTAGTCAGTAATTCTCCCTTCCTGAAATCCGTTGTTGTCTTTATTTTCCTCTTTTTTGCCATTCCCGGCATGGTATATGGGTTTGTCGCCAAGACAATGAAAACCAGCAAAGATGTGGTGGACGCAATGGCACAAGCCATGAGTACGCTAGGTCTGTATCTGGTTATTATTTTCTTTGCCTCCCAATTTGTCGCTTTCTTTGGTTGGACAAATATCGGTCAGATTATCGCGGTAAAAGGGGCCAATTTCCTCAATACCATCAACTTAAATGGTGGCCTGCTATTTATCTTCTTTATTATTATTTGCGCATTCATCAACCTGATGATTGGTTCAGCCTCTGCGCAATGGGCTGTTACCGCCCCCATTTTTGTCCCTATGCTAATGCTGGCAGGCTATGCCCCGGAAACTATTCAGGCGGCCTATCGTATCGGGGATTCAGTTACCAACCTCATTACGCCAATGATGAGTTATTTCGGCCTCATCGTGGCTATTGTCGTGAAATATAAAAAAGATGCAGGGATCGGAACACTCGTTTCCATGATGTTGCCTTATTCCCTGATATTTATGGTGGGTTGGTCACTGTTTTTCTACATTTGGGTATTTATTCTAGGCTTACCTGTCGGGCCTGGTTCACCTATTTATTACAGTCCGGCGAATTAACTGCCCTACAAGCTAAAACAATGTTTTTAAGCTTATGCCTTCCAAGTTGCAGCCTTATCGGCTGCAACTTGCAGTTTATGGGCGACTATAGCTATATAACTGCCGGGCAACCTGAAAAATAGGATCTGCCATGAAGACATCTTTTATCCCAGCCTCTTTTACATCCTCTGCTTTTCCCGATGATTATCGCCAAAAAATTCGCCTGATGAAAAAAGCCATGCGCCAGCAAATTGGTGATGTCGAAAGCCTATTCAGGCAGGTCTGTGACAAAATAGAATACGAACTTTCTGATGCCCGGCAAGATGAAAAAAACACCGGCAGCGCCTGGCCTGAAATCTCGTTACATGACCTAATAAACAACCGAGTGCCAGCAGAAATACACCAAAAAATTAAACGCCGTGGATGTTTGATTGTCAGACAAAATTTTCCTCGGGATACCGCACTGGCATGGGATAGTTCCCTGCTTGATTACCTTGAGGCAAATAATTTTGATGCCATTTATCATGGCGAGGGAGATCGCTATTTCAGCAACCTTGAAGCATCCCGCCCGGAAATTTATCCCATTTATTGGTCTCAGGCACAAATGCTGGCCCGGCAAAGCCAAGAAATTGCCCATGTACAAACATTCCTTAATCACCTGTGGAAATTTGAATCGGAGGGGATACAGTGGTTTGAACCTGATGTCAGTATGATTTATCCCGATCGCATTCGCCACAGACCACCAGGGACGACATCCAAAGGGCTGGGAGCCCATGCAGATTCTGGCGCACTGGAACGTTGGCTCCATCCTACTTATCAAAAAGTGTTCAGGAATATCTTTCATAATCGATTTGCACAATACGATCCTTGGGATGCGGCCTATCGCCCTGAAATGAACGAATATGAGCTGGATAACGTCACCCGGTGCTCGATTTTCCGTACCTTTCAAGGTTGGACAGCGCTTTCAGATATGCAGCTCAATCAGGGGCTTTTGCATGTTGTTCCTGTTCCAGAAGCAATGGCTTATTTACTGCTGCGCCCTTTGTTAGACGATGTACCTGACGATGAGCTTTGCGGTGTAGAGCCAGGCCAAGCACTGCCCGCGCCCGAAAAATGGCACCCTCACCTTGTTCACGGATTATGCAGCATTCCATCACTACAAGCCGGAGATTCTGTCTGGTGGCACTGTGATCTCATTCACTCTGTTGCTCCTGTAGAAAACCAGCAAGGCTGGGGAAATGTGATGTATATTCCTGCGGCTCCTCTGTGTGACCGAAATTTAGTTTATGCACACAAAGTAGCAATATCGCTTAAAAGTGGCACATCTCCGGCGGATTTTCCCCGTGAAGATTATGAGAAAAACTGGAATAACCGTTTTACTGTCGCAGACCTCAATTCCATAGGGCGGCGTGGTCTGGGTTTGGAATAGCAATCGGGTTCACGATATTTTTCGCCAGAGCATTTTTCCCAAAACATGCCTCACCAGAGTGTTGATACATTTTTATGCGGTCTTTAAGCCAAACCTTGTGTAAAATCCCCCCAATTCGATTTTTGACCGGATCATCAGGATATATACCCGATGGAACTTGAATTGCAGCCAATCAAGATGCAGCTTGAAAGATGACGGGTATAGAATTTCTGTAAAGTTAAGGAGATAAACTATGACAACATATGCCCTTGTAGGTGATATCGGTGGTACAAATGCACGTCTGGCATTATGTGATGTAGATACTGGGCAACTGAGTGCTGTCGAATTCTATCCCTGCGCACATTATGCATCACTTGAAATTGTTATCCGCCATTACCTGCAACAGAAAGGTTATGAAGTTAAATATGGCAGCATCGCCATTGCCTGCCCTGTAACGGATGACGTTGTCAGCATGACCAACCACAGTTGGCGTTTTTCCATCAGCCAAATGCGAGCATCCTTAGGATGGGAACGCTTTGAAGTCATTAACGACTTTACCGCGGTTTCCCTTGCCATTCCGGTCTTGGATGAAAAGGATGTTATTCAGATTGGCGGGAAACAACCTCAGGCCAAGAAACCAATTGCTGTTTATGGTGCGGGAACCGGCTTAGGTGTCGCGCATCTTATTCACACAGGTAATCAGTGGCTGAGCCTGCCCGGAGAAGGTGGTCATGTAGATTTTGCACCAGACAGTGCGGAAGAAGAGCATATGCTAAGCGTTTTACGGGCAGAGTACGGCCATGTTTCTGCCGAACGTGTTCTTTCTGGCCCCGGATTAGTCAATATTTATCGTTCCTTGATGAAGCTAAACGGTCAGCCAATAGAAGAAATTACTCCCAGTGATATTTCAGATAGAGCCTTAAGTGGGAGCTGTCCGGTTTGCGAACAAGCATTAGCGCTTTTTTGTAAAGCATTAGGGCGTTTTGGTGGGAATTTGGCACTGAATATTGGCGCATTTGGCGGTGTCTATATTGCAGGAGGGATTGTTCCTCGTTTCCTCGATTTTTTCCAAAAATCAGAATTCCGGCAGGGTTTTGAAAACAAAGGCCGATTCACATCTTATTTGCAGGATATTCCAGTTTATTTAATTACATATGATAAAACAGGGCTATTGGGCGCTGGAACTTATATCCGCCAATTGTTGGGTAAAGCGATTGGGTAAATAGATCCGTCTATACCCTATGAATTTCAAGTTGCGCGCGGCGGCAAGGGAGCGAATCCCCAATCACATAGCTAACTATGTGATTGGGGTGAGTGAGTGCTGCCAACAAAGCTGCAACTTGAAAGACGACGGGTATAATCTCTATATCTGCTCATGCTATTGTTCTTATTAAGATAATAGTTAAAATTTAAGTTATGTTTAGCATGGGAGATATATATCATAAACAAACAACCCCATTACTTCATTGATTTAAATACTTAATCCATTTAATAAGCTGCTTATATTCATTTCGTTATAAGTATATTTAAATATATTTATCTATTTCCTTGTATAATGTTTACATAGTTATTTTTAACATATGAATATTACGAGGTGATATTATGAAATTGAATAAAACAACTCCTAAAAGAGGAAATCAACGTTCCTATAGAGTGAAAAAATCAAATAATGCAAATAATGCAAATAATGCAAATAATGCATTGGATAAAAAAAATACAGTTGATGTAGCTAATCCCGCTATAAAAATTGATTTAAACAAGGAGTTTAGTCTTAATTCTGTAATACCCAACCAAAATATCGTTGCTAAAAAAAGTGTTATTCCATTTGTAACGATAAGCCGCCATGAGTTTCATGACTTCGTAGCTCGACAAATGCAGCATCCTAATTTACTTGATGCACTCTCTTGTATAGCCACGTTGAATGCAGAAAGGGCTGAGGACCTAGATGGTTTATGGGGAAGAGTCACTGCAAATTATGATCATGTAACACAAAAAAAGACAGATGGCATATGTAACGGGCAATTTTATCCATTACTTAAATGGGTGGGAGGATTAATAGGCTCTATAGTCTCAGCTGGTACCATTATGTACATTGAAGAACAGTTTTCTGACACCTGGTGGAATAAGTATCTAGGTCATGCTAAGGGAACTATATCATATAGTGTCGGAGGCGTTGCTACTTTGGCAATAGGCAGCTGCCAGGCTTATAGAAACCAAAAACATAAGGTAAATACAGCAGAAAGAATGAAAAATGGGGGATTATTTCACAATTGGCTAAAGGGACATTTAGAAAATAGAGAACAATTATTTGGTGAGATAGATATGCCGGAAACACATCCAATACATTTGAAATATGATGGCAAAAAAACAGTTGAATATAAAAAAAAATATCCATTAATTGCCCTAATTTCTCCAGAAAATTCAGACAGACTTATTATACCATACATTGATTTAAAAAAAATGGGGATCGGTTACAGAAGTTCCAAAAACGCCACAGCAATACTCAATATAGACCCTTCCTCAAATATAATAAACAATTTGTTAGATCAAACCAACAAAACCACAGTATAATAATTAGGGATTTTTAATCCTATAAAAAAAGATTAAAATATAGTTTTAATATATTTCCGTTATAGTAGCGTGACTCTTCAATACATTAACGCCCATCAACAATGCTGTTTTGGTTTATTCTTAACATTAGACATTTTGCCTTTCGTTAACAGAAAACTGTAACAGTATATTTTAAAATGCAAAAAACATATTGTCACAGGATGTGACTCTTGTTTATCTCCGCATATGGCTACTCTGCTTCACATAAAAAATAACCCTATAAAATAACCCTATATAAACAAGAAGCCCCGCAAAAAGCGGGGCCTTAAAATAAATTCTTAATTCAATTATCAAAACAAACCTTAAAACGGAATATCGTCATCGAAATCCATTGGAGGTTCATTGCTCTGTGGCGCAGGAGACTGTGCCGGACGAGATGGTGCAGCAGTAGCACTGCCGCCACTGAATTGCTGGGATGCTTGTGGCTGCTGTGGTTGGCCCCAGCCGCCTTGTGCTGGTGCATCTTGCCCTGCTGCACCGCCACGACCACCCAGCATCTGCATGGTGCCGCCAACATTGACCACGATTTCAGTGGTGTAACGGTCTTGGCCGCTCTGATCTTGCCACTTACGAGTCTGCAAAGCACCTTCGATATAAACCTGAGAGCCTTTACGCAGGTATTCACCCGCAACTTCAGCCAATTTGCCGAACAATACAACACGATGCCACTCGGTTTTCTCTCTCATCTCACCGGTTTGCTTATCACGCCAGCTCTCAGACGTTGCCAGAGTAATGTTGGCAACTGCCCCACCGTTCGGCATATAGCGAACTTCCGGGTCCTGCCCCAAATTACCCACTAAAATAACTTTGTTTACGCCTCTGCTGGCCATTGGGAATACTCCTGATGAAATGAATTTTGCTAAAAAATGAACTTCTCTAATTATAAGCGAAGTAGTTTACCATGCGAGGACTAAGTTTATACATAGACCCGTTATATTATACTTTGCGAAGTGCATCGTACTTTCTATCGCACTTTATGCTGCTCTTCTCTTCTACTACTATCTACCATTGTGATGATGACAGCATAATGCCTGATTAAATACTGTATATCCATTCAGCAATGTTTGTGCAATAATAACGCGTTTACGAGTTTTGCTCTATCAATAATCTGGGAAGTGGTATATGGATAACATCGAAGTTCGGGGCGCCCGCACCCATAATCTCAAGAATATCAATTTAGTAATTCCCCGTGACAAGCTGATTGTCATTACCGGGTTGTCCGGTTCCGGTAAGTCATCTCTGGCGTTTGATACACTTTATGCAGAGGGGCAACGTCGCTATGTCGAATCACTCTCTGCGTATGCCCGCCAGTTTTTGTCATTGATGGAAAAACCGGATGTTGACCATATTGAAGGTCTGTCCCCCGCCATTTCCATTGAGCAAAAATCCACTTCCCATAACCCGCGCTCTACCGTCGGCACAATTACTGAGATCCACGATTATCTCCGCCTGTTATTTGCCCGCGTGGGAGAGCCACGTTGCCCTGAACACGATATCCCGCTGGCTGCGCAAACCGTCAGCCAGATGGTGGATAATGTATTGGCACTGCCAGAAGGCCACAGATTAATGCTGCTGGCTCCGGTGGTCAAAGAGCGCAAAGGCGAACATACCAAGCTGCTGGATAACCTTGCTGCACAAGGTTACATTAGGGCACGAATTGATGGTGAAGTGTGCGATCTTTCCGACCCACCCAAACTCGAACTCCAGAAAAAACATACTATTGAAGTCATTGTCGATCGCTTCAAAGTGCGCGACGATATTGCCCAGCGGTTGGCTGAATCATTTGAAACCGCATTAGAGCTTTCTGGCGGTACTGCCGTTATTGCCAATATGGACAATACTCAGGCGGAAGAGTTGGTTTTCTCCGCCAATTTTGCCTGTTCAATTTGTGGTTATAGCATGAGTGAGCTGGAACCACGCCTATTTTCTTTCAACAATCCCGCTGGTGCCTGCCCAACTTGCGATGGTTTGGGCGTTCAGCAATTTTTCGATCCGGAACGTGTTGTCCAGAATGGTGACATTTCCCTTGCCGGTGGGGCAATTCGTGGCTGGGATCGCCGTAATTTCTATTACTTCCAGATGTTGAGATCTCTGGCCGAACACTACAAGTTTGATATAGAAACCCCATTCAATGAGCTAAGCCCAGCCATCAAAAAAGCCGTCTTGTACGGCTCAGGCAAAGAATCCATTGAATTCAAATACACCAATGATCGTGGCGATATAAAGGTAAAAAATCACCCGTTTGAAGGCGTCCTGAACAATATGGAACGCCGCTATAAAGAGACGGAATCCGCCGCGGTACGGGAAGAATTGTCAAAATATATCAGCAATCGCTCCTGTATTTCTTGTGAAGGAACCCGTTTGCGCAAAGAAGCGCGTTACGTGTTTATCGAAGATACGACCTTGCCGCAAATTTCCGATTTCAGTATCGGTCATGCTATGGCGTTTTTCCAAAATATGAAACTAAGCGGGCAACGCGCTAAAATTGCCGAAAAAGTCCTGAAAGAGATTGGTGATCGCCTGAAATTTCTGGTTAATGTCGGCTTGAATTACCTGACCCTTTCCCGCTCAGCAGAAACCCTTTCAGGTGGTGAAGCCCAGCGTATCCGTCTGGCCAGCCAGATTGGCGCCGGTCTTGTCGGTGTAATGTATGTGCTTGATGAGCCTTCAATTGGCCTTCATCAACGCGATAATGAACGTTTACTGGAAACATTGCTGCATCTGCGCAATTTGGGTAATACCGTTATCGTGGTCGAACATGATGAAGATGCCATTCGTGCTGCTGACCACATTATTGATATCGGGCCTGGAGCGGGTGTACATGGCGGTGAGATTGTTGCCGAAGGGGATATCGCCGATATCATGAATAGCGAAAAATCTCTCACAGGGAAATTTTTGAGTGGTGAATGCAAAATTGCAATCCCTGAACAACGGATACCAGCCAATCCAGAAAAAATGTTGAAACTGATTGGGGCAAAAGGAAACAACCTGAAAAAGGTAACATTAAAGCTACCTGTCGGTTTGTTTACTTGTATCACCGGGGTTTCCGGCTCAGGTAAATCCACGTTGATCAACGATACATTATTCCCTATCGCACAACGTCAGTTAAATGGCGCAACAAATATTAATCCTGCTCCCTATATCGATATTCAAGGGCTGGAGCACTTTGACAAAGTCATTGATATTGACCAAAGCCCTATAGGCCGAACTCCCCGTTCGAACCCTGCCACTTATACTGGTGTGTTTACACCTGTAAGGGAACTCTTTTCAGGCGTGCCTGAATCACGTGCCCGCGGTTACACTCCGGGGCGTTTCAGTTTTAACGTCAAAGGCGGGCGCTGTGAAGCATGTCAGGGCGATGGGGTAATCAAAGTTGAAATGCACTTCCTGCCTGATGTGTATGTCCCTTGCGATCAATGTAAAGGTAAGCGTTATAACCGTGAAACATTGGAAATTAAATACAAGGGCAAGAATATTAATGAAGTGCTGAATATGACCATCGAAGAAGCCCGTGAGTTTTTCGATGCCGTACCTGCCCTTGCCCGTAAATTACAAACACTGATCGATGTTGGTCTTTCCTACATCCGTCTTGGGCAATCCGCAACGACACTTTCCGGCGGTGAAGCCCAGAGGGTAAAACTGGCACGAGAATTATCTAAGCGAGGTACAGGCCAGACTCTGTATATTCTTGATGAACCCACAACCGGCCTGCATTTCGCAGATATACAACAGCTACTGTCAGTTTTGCATCAACTTCGGGATCAGGGTAATACCATTGTGGTGATTGAGCATAATTTGGATGTGATTAAAACGTCTGACTGGATTGTCGATCTCGGCCCTGAAGGCGGCAGCGGTGGTGGCGAAATATTGGTATCAGGAACGCCAGAAGAGGTCGCTCAATGCGATAAATCGCACACAGCCCGTTTCTTGAAGCCAATACTTGAACGCAATTAATTTACTTTTGTTATTAAAATAACCTACTATACCCTATGGATTTCAAGATGCGTCGCGGCAGCAAGGGAATGGCAAATTCGTCAAGAAAAGGCTTTTTCCGGCCAAAGGCTGACTTTTCAGTAAGTTCCGGGAGCATGATTAACCGTATGTTTATAAAAACGGTAACCGGAGTGAATGGACGCAGCCAACAAAGAGGCAACTTGAAAGACAATGGGTATATCCTCCCCACAGTTTCCCTTACAATGCAAGGTAACTGTGGGAAACTATTCAGGATGGCTTTCACCATTTGTTAACCAAACACTGTTCAACATTCATTTTCACGCATACAAAAAGCCTTTTTTGTAATCAATTCAAGTTAACTAACCCAGCCTGAATCAATCATCTTGAACCAGCATAGTATTGTTCGACTATAGTATTGTTGGACTAAGATTAATTACTGATCACATTTTTCAGTCATTAATGCCATAATGACATAACATATTCTTTAAGTTTATAACGGAGATTAAATATGTATATGTTTTTACCATTCCTAATTGCTTTGGTTATCATTGCCACAGTTATTATGGGCAAGAAAAAGCTGACATACACACTTTGGTTTGCTTTGTTCATTATCACGATATTTTGGTTTAAATATCATGCCACTGATGCCTTAAACCTTTCTTTTTAATCGGAGGCCATAATGAATAATACACTGTCAGCACAACGCAATACTAACCTCGCTACCACCTTAAATATTCTGGGTTTGTTTGGTATTAGTGTTATCTTAATCGTCGCATTTTATTACCAATTAGCACGTTTTGAACTTCCCTGCCCATTGTGCTTATTACAACGTGCAGGAATAATTATGATTGGCTTCGGCTTTTTGTTTAATATTTATTTTGGTGTAAAAAATGCCCATTACAGCCTTTCCATTCTGGGCTGCATCGTGACCGGCTTTGTTGCCATGCGTCAGGTTTCTCTTCATATCCTGCCGGGAGATACAGGATATGGTTCAACCTTCTTCGGATTGCATTTTTATACTTGGGCTGCAATTCTGTCTATTCTGACTGTTATCGCCATCGCGATTATTATGCCGTTGAAAGCTGGCAATACTGACTCAGCGAAATACACTCCACCCGCATTAGGCAAAATTGCCATGGGCCTGTTCGCTCTTCTGATTGCAGCCAATCTGGTTTCTACCGTTCTGGAATGTGGTAGCGGCCAATGTGATGACAACCCAACGTTTTATCAACTATTGAATAAATAACGCTTGTTCTTCTTTTAAAAATAAAAAGAAGACGGTGTCATAGAAATCAGAATAAAGACAGGAAGGCTGAATATTCAGCAGCCTTCCACTTTTAATCAATCTCCATAGAAATCGGCATAACAATTAACAACCATGCATGTATCAATTCAACATCCTTTTGCATAGACACTCTTCAGAGCAACAGCTCTCTTCGAATCAAAAAGAAACATAATTCTCCGGCCTGGTCGCTCTAACAGTACATAAATCCATCTTGCATCAATTTACTTTTCATTAATTCATTTTGTATAAATTCGAATTCCCTCTGTACCTCAGGAATATTGATTTCAGGTACTGTCAAATAATCACATTCTTCAGAATATATTTTAAATCTGATCGTTTTAAATATGATTATTTTTAACACATAATATTGGCTATATTTTATATACGCTTCGTCTTTCAA
>NZ_VCDN01000060.1:0-69960 GCF_033949405.1 Xenorhabdus santafensis
GGATGAATCGTTACCGACGGAGACTAATTCGTTGGGAAAAGAAAATCAGTAGTTATGAAGGCATGCTGTATTTTTGTTGTGGGTTGATTGTGTGGAATAAAATCCTTTCGGGATAGGTTCTAATACTACAGTCGTAATCTCTCTATAATCATCAGGTTATTCCGAATCCGATAATGACATTGTTGTGCATAGTATTGGTGTCGCCGTCGCCACGATGACCAATGTAAAACCTGTTCGATGGTCTCTCCTGCCTTTTCCATCAATTTTGACAGCAATTTACGCAATTCCGCCACACTAAGGGCTATCAGCCCCAACGGCGTTTTTTTTCTCCTGTATCCGCAAAACCGCCAGAACCGCGTGGGCCAGTAGTGATAAGGTAATGTGCCGATACCAACTATGCCATTGCCGCACTTCGTAATGATCCAGACCGCATTCTCCCTTCGTTTCTTCAAAGCCACATTCAATTTCCCAGCGATGGCCTGCCACCTGAGCCAGGGTTGTTAGATCAGCCTGTTCTCGGCGCGCATACACGGCATAGTAAGCCCGTTCCCGTTTTTTATCCCGGCTGCGCCGGACCAGCAGATAATGGCCATATTTCCGGTCTTTCTCACTGAGTTGTAAGCGCCAGAGTGGCACCAAAATCCAGTCATACTGACGTTCGCCTTTCGCTCCCCGCCCCACAGAATGTGTTTCCCATTGCGAAGGCGTCAGGCTGTCCACAATGTTGTCCGCTCGGACATAGGTTGGCCCTTGCCACCACAACGGTTCATTTTTGGGGATCGCCAGTACAAAGGGTTGATATCGGGACTCCAGCCAACAGCGCAGCCGGCGATCCTGACCATAAACGGCATCTGCCGTCACCCAGCGACAGGGAACACCGGCCTCTAATGCGCGTTCCAGCATCTGCCGGGCGAGTTGCGGTTTGGTGGCAAAGGTGATGGAGTCAGGAATACCCGCGGCTTCGCAGCGTGGCCGGTCATCCATCCAGGGTTTGGGCAGGTATAACGCCCGGTCAATAAAGGCATGGCCGCCCTGACCGGCATAACAGAGAAAGACGCCTATCTGGCTGTTTTCGATGCGCCCAGCGGTACCACTGTATTGACGTTGAACCCCGGCAGAATGCGTGCCTTTTTTGATAAAGCCCGTTTCATCCACAATAAGTACACCATGCTCATCGCCCAAATGTTCTGTCACATAGTCCCGCAGAATATCGCGGGCGGCGTCGACATCCCAGTGAGCACGCTCCAGCAAATGTTGAATCCCATCAGGCGTGCGTTCGCCTATCCATTCCGCCAATTGCCAGCCATTTTTACGTTCAATGTCACTGAGCAGTCCTTTGAGATAAGCGAGGCTGCGTTGTTGTGGGCCGGGATGGTGAAACAAGGAGGCTAGGCGAGTATGAAGTGAGAGCAGTTCTTGTTCCCAGGCATTGGTCGGTGAGTGCATTGAACACCTCCCCGTATTTTCAGGAAAAAATGTTAGGGCTATCATGCCACAATGAGGTGTACGACTGTAGTACTAAGTCGCATTGATACTAAACTTTAATTCATATAATAAATGCGACTTTTGTCAGTGCAAAAATAGTTTTAAATAGTATCGATTGATACGTTTAGTTGAGGTTAACGCCTCAATAGTACATTTGTGGAGAAAAATCAGTGAGGTAAATTATTCAATTTGGTGGCAGTCAGCTATGCATTTGACTTGTTCAAGATGCATTTTCTGTGATGGTTGGTTGATTGGTATGGAAGTTAGTATGGAAATGGGCGCAGAGCAGAAAATAAATAAGCCCTATAGAGAAACCTCTATAGGGCTGAATTTGTGAAGTTGACCGATAAGCCGGGTTCTGTCTTGGACAGCCATTCATCTAGGCCAGCACTTGCGCACTGGCTCAAGCAACCTACCCGGGTTCGATACGGGCCGTACCATAAGAACCCCTATTTGGTCTTGCTCCGGGTGGAGTTTACCGTGCCACGAACTGTTACCAGCCGCGCGGTGCGCTCTTACCGCACCCTTTCACCCTTACCTGATCCCAATATTGCTTTTGCAAACAACATTGGGCCATCGGCGGTTTGCTCTCTGTTGCACTAGTCGTAGGCTTTCGCCTCCCAGACGTTATCTGGCACCCTGCCCTGTGGAGCCCGGACTTTCCTCCCCTTTACTTCCCCCGAAAGAGCGGTAAAGCGGCGACTGTCTGGTCAACTCCGGCGCGGATTATAAGGGGTTTATTACCCCATGTATAGGAGTTTTAACGCATCCCCTGCAATTTGCCGCACTTGCAGGCTTGGTTTGATTAAGCTTCCTTCTTTAATCCA
Source organism: Xenorhabdus santafensis (assembly GCF_033949405.1). Taxonomy (NCBI): domain Bacteria; kingdom Pseudomonadati; phylum Pseudomonadota; class Gammaproteobacteria; order Enterobacterales; family Morganellaceae; genus Xenorhabdus; species Xenorhabdus santafensis. Next base: position 2,313 of record NZ_VCDN01000060.1, read on the forward strand.
GCTCGCCCGAATTATTTTGATCAAGTGAATAACGGTACAACGCATTTTTCTTCACGCCATGTATCTCCGCCGCCAATGCCGCCGCTTTTTTCAATGGCAGTTCTTTTTGCAACAATGCCAATGTCCGCAGTGCCTCAGGTGGTAAGCTATCATCCGCCGGTTTACGATACCCTTCGACAATCAGCACCATCTCCCCCCGGCGACGGGTTTCATCTTCTCTGACCCACGCCAGCAACTCTCCTGCCGGCATACCTTGGATAGATTCCCACGTTTTAGTCAGTTCACGCGCCAACACAACATAACGATCCGCCCCCCAGACTTCGACAATATCTTCTAAACTGTCCAGCAAACGATGTGTCGATTCGTAAAAAATAAGTGTCCTCGGTTCTTGTGCTAACTCACGCAGGGCATCCTGCCTCCCCTTGCTTTTTGCAGGCAAAAAACCTTCGTAGCAAAAACGATCGGAAGGCAATCCAGCGGCAGATAGCGCAGTAATTGCTGCACAAGGGCCAGGCAGCGGAACAACACGGATCCCGGCTTCACGACAACGACGTACAAGGTGATAGCCCGGATCATTGATCAAAGGAGTGCCGGCATCAGAAACCAAGGCGATGCTCATTCCTTGTTCTAATTTCGCAATCAATTGATCTGCTTTCTGCTGTTCATTATGATCATGAAGTGCGAACATGCGCGCATTAATGGCAAAATGTTGAAGCAACAGGCCAGTATGTCGCGTATCTTCGGCGGCAATCAGATCGACATGTTTAAGAACTTCAAGAGCACGCTGAGTAATATCCCCCAGGTTTCCAATTGGGGTTGGCACAACATACAGCGTGGATGTCGTAACCACTGCTCGATTGGTTTGATTCATTGTTTCATCCGAATGACCGATTTAAAATTGAGCATCTTTGAAAAAAACATCACTGGATACAGTATGCTTCCCTCAATTTTTGTGCGTTTCAAAACTGGTTTAGTCTATACAGCTCTGCTGTCGACTATGGTTATTGCAGGGTGTAGTACCATGCTCACACAGCAAGGGCAACCAACTTCTCAGCCTGAAGATAACATCAGCGCAGAGATTAACCGCTACCAAGCCATTATTGACGCCGCCCATAACCAACCATCGCTGGATGTTATCCGCGCTTATATAGCTTTGGAAACTTATCTCACGGGGAACCGAGTAACAGATGAAGCCGAACGCCAGAAAAATATCGATGATACCTGGCAGCAGCTGACACATCTTTCTCCACAGCAACTCAGTGAATTGGTTATCAATGCCAATGAGTATACGTTGCAGGGTTGGCTTGATTTGCTCAATACCTACCAGACCAACAATCAAGATCCCAATAAGCTGCGCTCAGCCATCCATGATTGGCAGATTCGTTACGCCAATAACCCGGCAGCCCGTCAATTGCCGAGCGCACTGCAACAAATGGAACAACAACCCAAAGATGGCTTAAACACGATTGGGTTATTCCTGCCGTTAAGCGGCCAAGCCAAGGTATTTGGTGAAGCTATCCGCCAAGGTTTTCTTGATGCACAAAAAGGGTTACCAAAACCAGTATCTCCTGTAAATGTCACCACTGCAAATGACGAGTCTGCAAATCCGGCAACAAGTGATGATCAAGCCAATGATATTGCTCAACCCAAGACTACAGATACCAGTAGCTCAGAACCAGAAAATCTGGGGTCAGAGAATACAGGTATTGCAAATGATTCTGCGGCTACAGAGGCTCCTGCCAATATTCAGACAGTAAAAGTGTATGACACAAACAGCCAGCCCCTTACCAATTTGCTGGCCCAGGCTGAACAAGATGGTGTGACGCTGGTCGTTGGGCCCTTACTGAAACCGAATGTGGAACAGTTGGCACAGGTTGATACTCCGCTGAATATTTTGGCGCTCAACGAGTTGGATGCACCACAATCCCGGCCCAATGTTTGCTATTTTGCACTGTCTCCAGAAGATGAGGCAAAAAACGCGGCCAGACACATCTGGCAACAACAAAAACATAATCCGCTGGTATTGATCCCTCGTACTGACTTAGGTACACGGGTCGCCAAAGCCTTTGCCGGGGAGTGGCAGAAGCTGGGTGGAAGAACAGTATTGCAGCAAACTTTTGCAACCCCGGCAGAAATGCGGCAATCCATGAATCGAGGCATCGGCATCCGTTTGTCCGGCACACCAATTCCTGTTAATGCTGCGGTGTCAGATCAGCCTGATACAGGTGCTGCCGTTATTGCCCAAAATACCGCCAACGGCTCGGTAGATGCTGTTTACATTGTTGCGACGGCAAACGAGCTGACAATTATCAAGCCAATGATCGATATGGCAATCAGCTCTCGTAAAAAACCTGCTCTCTATACCAATTCACGCAGCAATAAATCAGGTACAGGCCCAGATTTCCGCCTTGAAATGGATGGGATTCAATTCAGTGACATTCCTCTGTTAACCGGGGTAAATGTGCCACTGATGCAACAAGCTGCCAAAAAATTTGCCAATGATTACTCCCTGATGCGTCTCTATGCAATGGGCATTGATGCATGGTCATTATCCAATCACTTTACACAAATGCAGCAAGACACGGGTTTTCGTTTGAATGGAGAATCAGGGGAGCTTTCTGTTACGGGCAATTGCACCGTTTTGCGCCAATTACCTTGGATGGAGTTCAATAACGGCCGTATTGTGCTGGAAAATCGCTCAGTTGATGTGAATGCAGGCACAAATGATGGGGGAAATGCAGAAAGCACCGACGGCTTAACTCATTCAGACGATATGAATAATGCTGATTACAGTAATACAGTACAATAAGGGTAATGCAATATAAAAAGAGTGATAAGGCAAAGCTTGGTAAAAGTAATCGCTATGCATTGGGGCGCCATTACGAACTTAAGGCCAAGCATTTTCTGCAAAAACAAGGGCTTATTTTTGTCGCAGAAAATGTAAAAATTCGCGGTGGGGAAATTGATTTGATAATGCGTGATAAACACACGTGGGTTTTTGTCGAAGTCCGTTTCCGCCGCAGCGCACAATATGGTGATGCCATTGCTACAATTACCCAAAGCAAGCGCAACAAGCTATTGCATACCGCAGCGGTTTGGCTGTCCCAGCGCAATGAATCGCTGGACACCACACCCTGCCGCTTTGATATCTGTGCGATAACAGATAAAGAATTTGAGTGGCTAAAAAATGCTTTTACTCTGAACGAGAGCTTCTTTTAATCAGTTCTCAATTTGCTCTCTACTCAATGGATTTCAAGATAAATAGGTCATAACGTGCTGGATAGAATTAAAGTCTGCTTTACAGAAAGTATTCAAACTCAGATTGCAGCAGCAGAAGCATTGCCCGACGCTATATCACGCGCCGCAATGTTGATGGTTCAATCATTGCTGAACGGCAATAAAATTCTTTGCTGTGGTAATGGCGGTTCCGCTGCTACCTCACAACGTTTTGCTGCCAGCATGATAAATCATTTCGAAACGGAGCGCCCAAGTCTGCCAGCCCTGTCCCTGAATACTGATAATGTGGTGATAACGGCTATCGCCAACAGTAGACAACCCGATGAAGTCTACGCCAAGCAGGTCAGGGCGTTGGGCCATGCCGGAGACGTTTTGCTTGCTATTTCTACACATGGCAACAGTAGGGATATTATCAAAGCGGTAGAAGCGGCTGTCACACGTGATATGACAATTGTCGCGCTGACGGGTTTTGACGGTGGTGAAGTGGCAGGGTTATTGGGGCCTCAGGATGTTGAGATCCGCATTCCCTCACATCATAGCGTCAGGATTCAAGAAGTTCATATGTTGACAATCAACTGCCTGTGCGACTTAATCGACAATACGTTATTTCCCCATCAGGATGAGTAAGGATCCAAATAATGCGGTTATTTTCTCTATTATTGTTATGCCTTAGTACGATGTTGCTACAAGGATGTATTGGTGCTGCCGTTATCGGCTCTGCCGCGATTGCGACAAAAGCAGGTTCAGATCCGCGCACAATCGGGCAACAAGTTGACGACACAACTTTAGACGCTCGTGTCAGCACTGCCATCAGCAAAGATCCGCAAATTAAGGCACAAGCCCGTGTAGTAGCCACTGTATATCAAGGCAAAGTTCTCTTGACCGGGCAAAGCCCCAATATGGCATTGGCAAATAAAGCCGAACAGATAGCGTCAAAGGTTGACGGGACTAACGTCGTGTATAACGAAATCCGTCAGGGGGAACCGATATCATTGAGTACCGCTTCTGTTGATACCTGGCTGACAACCAAAGTTCTCTCCAAAATTTTGGCCAGTGATGCTGTTAAAACATCCAACATTAAAGTAGTGACTGAAAATGGTGAGGTCTTTTTGTTAGGTATAGTGACCACTGAAGAAGGTTCCGCAGCAGCAAAAATTGCCAGCGAAACCAGTGGCGTCAAGCGTGTAACCACCGCATTTACTTACCTGAACTGAAACCCTCTGCTGAAAAAGCGATAAAACGCGAATGTGAATGCCTGAGGAACGCGTCTCCTCAGGCATAATAACTTCAAAAAAACGTGTTCCTGCACCAATCATGTACCCTCTATCCCAACTCATTTCGCTTTAGGTAATTAACGCCTCCCATTAACTGCATCTGCCGTAAAATCCATTTCTGGCGTTGCAGTACATAAGCAGAAGGCGCATTCACTTTATATTGGTGAGGGTTTGGCAATACAGCAGCGAGCAAGGCGGCTTCGGAGGCCGTCAGCCTGCTTGCTGGTTTGCCAAAATAATGTCGGGCCGCTTCTTCGACCCCAAAGATGCCATTGCCAAATTCCGCGATATTAAGGTAGACCGTGAGAATGCGTTGTTTTGACCACAGTAATTCCACGACAAAGGTCATCCCCGCTTCCAGTCCTTTTCTTACCCAGCTACGCCCTTCCCACAAAAATAAATTTTTGGTCACTTGCTGGGAAATGGTCGACGCCCCCCTTATCCGCTTCTGATTTTTTTTGTTATACGCTATAGCAGTTTCGATAGCATTAAAATCGAATCCCCAATGATTGGGGAATTTTTGATCCTCAGCGGCAATGACGGCTAATGCCATATAAGGTGAAATTTGGTTCTGATCTATCCATGAGGAACGAGAAACATAAGATAAATTAATTGACATTAAGGCGCTCATTTGTCGCTCTATCATCACCATGGAAAACGGCACCGGCAGAAATGAAAAGGCAATTACAGCAACAAACCACAGAACTGTGATCGACAAAACAATTCTTTTGAACCAGCGCCATAATACTGAAAAAGGATTTCTCATCCAATTACTCAATCATTTCCAATATTTTCTGAACCAGCTTATCAATCCCTTTCTCTGCCTGAGACAAAGATTCTGCGAGCATATAAGCTGGCGTGGTGACAATTTTGTTTTCAAAATCAACAACAATGTCATCAACAGGACAATCTACGTGTATCCCCCCCATTTTCACTATCTCGGCAGCAGTTTCAAGATCATTGCCTATAGTGACTTTAATCGGTTTATCTAATATTTTGGGTATCATAACCGGAGAAATGCACATAAATCCCATTGGCTTGCCTAAACGATGCATCCCTTGCACCACACTTAAAAAATCTTTATTTATTTCACAATTTGACCCTTTAAAAGCGAAATTACTTAAGTTTTTGGCAGCCCCAAATCCGCCGGGAACAATTAACGCATCCAGTGTATTGATATCAACTTTAGATAAAGGCTGGATATTTCCACGTGTTATACGGGAAGATTCCTCCATTATGTTCCTGTTTTCTTTTTTCTCTTCCCCATTAAGGTGATTAATTACATGATGTTGTGCACCATCAGGTGAAAAAAAAGACACTTCAGCACCAAGACGGCTTAAAGAGAGCATAGTCAGGACTGATTCATGAATTTCACTTCCATCGTACACTCCGCAACCACTCAATATAACGGCAACAGATTTCATATTTCTCTCCATTTGTAGTAGATTAATGCTTAACCCCTTAGAGGGTTAAACACCAATCTTCATCACAGATTTTAATGAATCTTGTAACAAAAAATCTTATCTTTGCTATGTTGGTATCCGTGCTCTGTGCAGAAGAATTCTTTAGCTACTCGCACCGAAAACAAATATTAGATAAGCGGGTAAACAAGTTTCCCTGGTGTTGGCGCAGTATTCGCGCACCCCAACTTCGGTTGGGGTTATTTTTTTGTCACGTCCAACAACCAATTTCTCAATATTTCTATATCTTTCTTCCATTCCAACTTTAGCTCATCCACCCATTCCTGAACGTTGTCCCACCACGCAGGCAAATCAGGGGATTGGATCTGCTGAGCCAACTGCTGCAAATGACGCAAACCGACAGAGCCTGCCGCGCCCTTAATTTTATGAGCTTCTTCCACAATGCCTTTCTGATCTCTGGCAGTCATATTTGAATCCAACAAAGCCAGATAATTAGGCATCATTGTCTCGAAAATCATCAGATTATCGGTAATCATTGTTGGCCCGACCAATTCGATGTATTGGTTGAGCATTTCTATATCGAGTAATTCTTCATTCTTCTTCACAATATCAGCCCCTTCTTGTAGCACGCTTTCAGCATCAGAATCAGATGATGCCTTACCCCAATATTTCTCCATCATGGCAGTCAATTCTTTAACTGATAGAGGTTTATTGAGTACATCGTCCATTCCCGCTTCAAGATATTCTTTTTTATCCTTTAACACGTTTGCCGTCAGAGCTATCAGCGGAGGCAGGGATTGAGAGGAGTAACGCTGGTGCAACTCACGGGCAACATCAAGCCCCGTCATATCCGGCAGTTGGATGTCCAGCAATACTAAGTCATATTCATCAGGATCAAACATTGTCAGAGCATCATGGCCATTCATGGCAACATCAACACTGTTCCCCAGTTTTTCCAAAACAGAGCGGGCAACAATGACATTCAGTTCGATATCTTCTACCAGCAGGATGTTGAGGGCCGGCAATGGCAAACTATCCGGTTCTTCCTCCCCTGCGGGCTGTTCATCAATGGCAGGGGCGATAACTGACAACGTAAAGCAAGAACCTTTGCCCAGAGAACTGGTAACGACGATATCTCCACCCATGCTCTGTGCAAGGCGTTTAGATACAGCAAGCCCAATGCCGGTGCCGGTTGCAGGACGTCCGCCAGCACTGTCCGTGACTTGATAGTACATGGCAAAGATTTTTTCCAACTCATCGGAAGGGATCCCGATACCGGAATCGGTGACCTCGAAGAACAGGTAATCCCCTTCTTCACGCCAGATACGAACCCGAATTTCCCCTTTGGTTGTGAATTTCACGGCATTACTAATCAGGTTCCACAAGATCTGCCGCAAACGCGTTCCATCTGTCAGCACCTTGGCAGGCAATGGTTGTTTTGGCTCCAGTACGAATTTGATGCCTTTAGGCTGTGCCAGTAACCCTGAAACATTTTCCAAGTCTGACATAAAGCCAGTAAAATCAACTGGTTGGTTATAAAGTTGAACCTTGCGCCGCTCAATTTTATCTAACTCAATGATATCATTGAAAATATTACCCAAAGTAATGGCGCTGACATGGATGGTTTTCAAATAATTGCACTGCTCTGGTGTAACATCGCTGTCCATCAGGATCCGGCTTAAACCCACAATGCCATTTAAAGGCGTACGAAGCTCATGGCTAATCGTAGAGATAAAAGTGGTCTTATCCCTACTGGCATTCTCCAGCGCATCCTGATAACGCTTACGCTCTGTTATATCGCGCCCGAACCCCATTAACCCGTGCCGTTTTCCTACGCGATCATAAAAAGGGACTTTCCTAAGTTCAAAACAGGCCTTGCGGCCGTCTGGATACACCAACCACTGTTCGTAAGTCAGGGAAACATTGTGTCGAAAAACTTTTTCGTCAGTTTCCATCACCTTACTGGCTATCTCTTTGTCATAAACGTCCCTTGGAGTCAGGCCAATGAGATTTTTTTCGCTTTTGCCAGTCAGTAGTTCCATCGCCCGGTTGCAACCGGAAAACTCGTTATCTTCATTGCGGTAATAAACCAGATCCGGAGAAGCATCTAAAAATGACCGCAGGAGAATTGATTGCTGTTCAAGTTCAATCTGGGTTTTTTCACGATGCTCCATTTCCAGTTTAAGTTTATCCAGCAAGACTAGATGGGCTTTTTCTACTTTTTCCCTATCACTGATCTCCTGATTTAATTGGTCAATATTTTCTTTGAGTTGCAGGTTCAGTTCCGCATCGCGATGACGCATTTCTTCCAGTTTTGCGACCAAGCTGGATAAACGCTGGCGAGATTCCTCAAGCTGTTCCACCACGATAGAGAGAAAGTAAACGGCCCAAGGAGTGATCAACAAACCAAAAAAGATCGAGCGAATTAAGTCAATGCGCTGTACTTCACCATGCAATACAAATGTGACTGCCATTTGCATAGTCATCGCCAGAATAACCAGAGCAGATGCGAGCAATATAGAAAAGCGCACCAGCCCTAGCTTCATCATTAAATCTACATAATATTGGGCAAGCCCTCGAATAAACTTCATAACCACTCCCAGTCAAACGATTCGCAATAAAGCCACTTGATTGAATCATAACGTAAAAAAAACTCAACTTCGTTGAGGAATATCACCCTCATTTACTAAAGAATAAAAAGTCATTAAAACCAAATTAATATTCAATCTACCGCCAATTTATTTTTTAATGATGAAAAGTGTTCAATTATTTATTCTTATCGAACACAAAATACACGATATAACACCAAGTTAATCGAATTATTAAGAATAAAAAACCAATAAATTTGCACTTAACAGCATGGACAAAACAAATAATCAGAGTATTTTAGTGATATGAATCACATCATTTGATGCATATGATCTGGCTCACAAAACACGATATTCCATAATTTACTCATCTAATTCAGTTAGATAAAAACAAAAACATCAAGAAAAACACGATTTTTCGCTATTTGACCTATTCTATTTTTCTCGATAAGTTGAGAATTCACTGAAAATAACTTGTTGGATAATCAGCCAACTCATATTTATGCAGTGACGCATAATTTCATGCAGTAACACACTATGAAACACAACATCATTTTGATTTACCGCTTGTTGTTGCAAATTAACCTTGCAAAAAAACAAGTGGTGTTTGACTGAGGGCGCAATTCAGACGCCTGTAGAAATAATTAATATATCTATATCAACTCGCGAGTGATGTGAGGGTCGGACAGAACTTGGGGAGCATTACAATGTTGTATGACAAATTACAGGAAAAAGATAACTGTGGCTTTGGATTAATTGCACATATTGAAGGTGAGGCAAGTCACAAAGTAGTACGCACAGCCATACATGCGCTGTCTCGGATGCAGCACCGGGGCGCAATTCTGGCGGATGGCAAAACCGGTGATGGATGCGGCTTATTGTTGCAAAAGCCGGATCGTTTTTTTCAGATGATTGCCAACGAGCAGTCATGGCGACTCGCCAAAAACTATGCTGTCGGCATGCTGTTTTTAAGTCAGGATGCCCAAATCGCTCAATCATGCCGTGACATCATTGAACAAGAATTACAAAACGAAACGCTATCTATTGTCGGCTGGCGGGAAGTTCCCATTAACCAAGATATTTTGGGCGATATTGCCCTTTCCAGCCTTCCCCGGATTGAGCAGATTTTTATCAATGCACCAGCCGGGTGGCGGACGCAAGATCTGGAACGTCGCCTGTTCGTCGCCCGACGCCGCATAGAAAAACGCATTAACGACAGCGATTTCTATATTTGCAGCCTGTCCAATCTGGTCACTGTCTACAAAGGGCTGTGCATGGCGGCTGATTTACCCCGTTTCTACCCAGATTTAGCAGACTTGCGGATGGAATCGTCCATCTGTTTATTCCACCAGCGTTTTTCCACCAATACGGTTCCGCGCTGGCCACTGGCACAACCTTTCCGTTATTTGGCCCACAACGGGGAAATCAACACAATTACGGGGAACCGTGAATGGGCCAAGGCCAGGGCCTATAAGTTCCGCACCCCGCTGATCCCAGATTTGCAAACCGCAGCCCCCTTTGTGAATGAAACTGGCTCTGATTCCAGTTCATTGGACAATATGCTGGAGCTGTTCCTCAATGGCGGCATGGATCTCATTCGGGCAATGCGTTTGCTGGTTCCACCCGCATGGCAAAACAACCCAGATATGGATGATGACCTGCGTGCATTCTTCGATTTCAATTCCATGCATATGGAGCCGTGGGATGGGCCAGCCGGCATTGTTATTTCTGATGGGCGCTATGCAGCTTGTAACTTGGATCGCAATGGCCTGCGGCCTGCTCGTTATGTGATTACCACAGATAAGCTGATTACCTGTGCTTCTGAAGTCGGTATCTGGGATTACCAACCCGATGAAGTTGTGGAGAAAGGCCGCATCGCGCCGGGCGAATTGATGGTCATTGATACCTACGAAGGCCGCATCCTTCACTCCGCAGAAACTGACAATGATTTGAAAAGCCGCCATCCTTATAAAGAATGGCTGGAGAAAAATGTTAAGCGTTTAACGCCATTTGAAGCATTGCCGGAAGATCAGGTCGGGCAACGAAGTTTGGATGACAAACTGTTGGCAACCTACCACAAACAATTCGCCTACAGTAATGAGGAATTGGATCAAGTTATTCGGACATTGGGCGAAAACGCACAGGAAGCCACAGGTTCAATGGGGGATGATACACCGTTTGCGGTTCTTTCCAGCCGCCCGCGCATCATCTATGACTATTTCCGCCAACAATTTGCCCAAGTGACTAATCCGCCCATCGATCCACTGCGGGAAGCCCATGTTATGTCGCTCTCAACCCGTATTGGGCGGGAGATGAATGTTTTTTGTGAAGCGGAAGGGCAAGCTCACCGATTGAGTTTCGAATCCCCTGTTTTACTTTATTCTGATTTCGTGCAGTTAACGACACAGGCAGAGTCCTACTATCGCGCAGATACGCTGGATTTGATTTTTGATCCACAAGAAACCACGCTCAAGAATGCTGTATTAACCTTATGTCAGAAAGCTGAGGAACTTGTCCGCAATGGCGCGGTAATGCTGGTGCTATCTGATCGCAATATTTCACCGGAAAAATTACCGATCCCCGCACCAATGGCCGTCGGTGCCATTCAACATTGTTTGGTTGAGAAGAATTTACGCTGTGATGCCAATTTGATTGTAGAAACAGCCAGTGCGCGTGATCCACACCATTTTGCTGTATTGCTGGGCTTTGGCGCAACAGCGGTTTACCCCTATCTGGCCTATGAGTCGCTGGGGAAAATGGTCGATAACGGCACAATCAATGCGCCTTATGCCCGCGTTATGCTGAATTACCGTAACGGCATCCATAAAGGGCTATATAAGGTTATGTCCAAAATGGGCATTTCTACAATTTCGTCCTACCGCTGCTCGAAGCTGTTTGAAGCTGTCGGCTTAAATTCAGAAGTGACAGATATCTGCTTCAATGGTGTCGTCAGCCGTATTGAAGGGGCTGATTTCAGCGATTTTGAACAAGAGCTGATGAACCTTTCCAAACGGGCATGGCTGCATCGCCATTCCATCGATCAGGGCGGGCTGCTGAAATATGTTCACAATGGCGAGTATCACGCCTATAACCCTGATGTCGTGAATGCACTGCAAGCAGCGGTTTACAGCGGTGACTACAGTGATTACCAAAAATACTCTGCGTTGGTAAACGAGCGCCCGGTCACCACCCTGCGGGATCTGCTGGCGATATCTCCCCAAGGTGAGCCAATTTCTATTGACGAGGTTGAGCCTGCGGAAGCCTTGTTTAAACGTTTTGATACCGCCGCCATGTCCATTGGCGCGCTGAGTCCCGAAGCCCACGAAGCGCTGGCAGAAGCAATGAATACTTTGGGCGGGTTTTCCAACTCCGGAGAAGGTGGTGAAGATCCTGTTCGCTACGGTACGAAGAAAGTTTCTCGCATAAAACAAGTGGCATCCGGCCGATTTGGTGTCACTCCTGCGTATCTGACGAGTGCCGATGTGATCCAGATAAAAGTGGCTCAAGGCGCAAAACCGGGTGAAGGGGGACAATTGCCGGGAGATAAGGTCACTCCTTATATCGCCAGATTGCGTTACTCCGTACCGGGAGTCACACTGATTTCGCCACCACCGCATCATGATATTTATTCTATCGAAGATTTGGCACAGCTGATTTTCGATCTCAAACAAGTTAATCCAAAGGCACTGATTTCAGTCAAATTGGTTTCAGAGCCGGGCGTCGGCACTATCGCCACGGGTGTTGCCAAAGCGTATGCTGATTTAATTACCATTGCAGGCTATGACGGAGGAACCGGCGCAAGTCCCCTTTCCTCCGTAAAATATGCGGGTTGTCCGTGGGAATTGGGATTGGTGGAAACCCAGCAAGCGCTGGTAGCCAATGGGCTGCGCCATAAAATTCGGCTTCAGGTTGACGGTGGTTTGAAAACCGGCGTGGATATCATCAAGGCCGCTATTTTAGGGGCAGAAAGTTTTGGTTTCGGCACTGGCCCGATGGTTGCCCTTGGCTGTAAATATCTGCGGATTTGTCACTTAAACAACTGTGCGACCGGCGTTGCAACGCAAGATGAAAAATTGCGTCAATCCCATTATCACGGGCTACCCGAAAGAGTGATCAATTACTTCCGTTTCATTGCGCAGGAAACGCGTGAACTCATGGCACAACTGGGAGTCAGGCAGCTTACTGATTTGATCGGGCGGACAGATTTGTTGGAAGTCCTTGAGGGTATTTCGGCCAAGCAAAACAAGCTCAATCTTGAGCCATTGCTGGAAACGGCTGGGCCACATGCAGGTAAAGCCCTGCACTGCACAGAGGGGAATCCTCCCTTTGATAAAGGTGATCTGAATCAAGCCATTGTTACCCAAGCCCTGCCTTATGTAGAAAATAAGCAGAGCAAAACTTTTTATTTTGATATTCAAAATACCGATCGCTCCGTCGGTGCTGCTCTTTCGGGAGAAATTGCAACACGCCACGGCGATCAAGGTTTGGCTGCCGATCCGATCAAACTGCATTTCGCTGGAACAGCCGGGCAAAGTTTTGGCGTCTGGAATGCGGGGGGCGTTGAATTGACCTTAACCGGCGATGCCAATGACTATGTCGGCAAAGGCATGGCCGGAGGCCGCATCTCTATCCGCCCCCCTGTTGGTTCAGCTTTCAAAAGCAATGAAGCCACTATCATCGGCAATACTTGCTTGTACGGTGCCACCGGCGGAAAACTGTTCGCAGCCGGACGGGCTGGCGAACGCTTCGCAGTACGCAACTCAGGTGCCATCTCCGTTGTCGAGGGAATTGGAGATAATGGCTGTGAGTATATGACTGGCGGGATAGTCTGTGTTCTCGGTGATACAGGGGTCAACTTCGGGGCCGGTATGACAGGAGGCTTTGCCTATGTACTCGATGAGTTTGATGATTTCCGTAAACGCGTCAATGCCGAACTGGTGGAGGTTCTTTCGATAGATATACTCGCTATCCATAAAGAGCATCTCCGTGGGCTAATCACCGAACACGTCCAACTGACGGGTTCCCAGCATGGAGAAAACATCTTGGAGAACTGGTCACAATGGGTCAATAAATTTGCGTTGGTTAAGCCTAAATCCAGTGACGTCAGCGCGTTGTTGGGACACCGTTGCCGTTCTTCTGCTGAATTGCGGGTTCAGGCCCAATAGGGTCAGACACAGTAAGGAGTCAATAATGAGCCAGAATGTTTATCAATTTATCGACTTACAGCGTGTCGATCCACCTAAAAAATCGTTGAAACTCCGCAAAATAGAATTTGTGGAAATTTATGAACCGTTCTCAGAAATTCAGGCGCAAGCGCAGGCTGATCGCTGCATTGCTTGCGGCAATCCATACTGTGAATGGAAATGCCCCGTTCATAACTATATTCCAAATTGGCTGAAACTCGCCAATGAGGGGCGCATCATTGAAGCGGCAGAGTTGTCACACCAAACAAACAGCCTGCCGGAGGTTTGCGGGCGAGTCTGCCCACAAGACCGTTTATGTGAAGGTGTGTGTACGCTGAATGATGACTTCGGTGCCGTGACTATCGGCAACATTGAACGTTACATTAACGATACCGCCATTGCTATGGGCTGGAAACCCGATATGTCGCATGTCATCCCGACCGGCAAACGTGTGGCTGTGATTGGTGCCGGCCCGGCAGGGTTAGCCTGCGCGGATGTTCTGGCCCGTAACGGAGTTCAGGCCGTTGTGTATGATCGCCATCCTGAAATTGGTGGTTTACTGACATTTGGGATCCCCTCTTTCAAACTGGAAAAGGAGGTGATGATCCAACGGCGTGAAATGTTTTCTGGAATGGGTATTGAATTTCGCTTGAATACCGAGATAGGCAAAGATGTCACGTTGGCTGAACTCACAAAAGAGTTTGATGCCGTATTTCTTGGCGTAGGCACATATCAATCCATCCATGCCGGGCTGGAAAACGAAGATGCAAGCGGCGTTTATGACGCTTTGCCGTTTTTAATCGCAAATACTCGCCAGTTGATGGGATATCCTTCCCTGCCGGAGCAGCCTTATATCGATATGAAAGGCAAGCGAGTGTTAGTGCTGGGCGGGGGTGATACCGCGATGGATTGTGTTCGAACTGCGGTTCGTCAAGGAGCCACCCATGTAATCTGCGCCTATCGGCGTGATGAAGAGAATATGCCCGGCTCCCGCCGTGAAGTCGTCAATGCCAGAGAAGAGGGCGTAGAGTTCCGTTTTAATCTCCAGCCAATCAGTATTGAGGTTAACAGCACAGGGCATGTTTGTGGCGTCAAGGTTGTGAAAACCCAAATGGGTGCCAAGGATGAAAAAGGCCGCCGCCAAGCCCAGCTTATTGAGAATTCGGAGTTTTTGATAGAAGCTGACGCCGTGCTCATGGCGTTTGGTTTCCAGCCCCATACTATGAACTGGTTGAATGAACATCAGGTAGATCTCGATCAGAAAGGACGTATTGTTGCCCCTGAATCCAGTGAACTGCCTTTCCAGACCACTAATCCAAAAATATTCGCCGGAGGGGATGCAGTTCGTGGCTCCGACTTGGTCGTCACTGCCATTGCTGAAGGCAGAAAAGCCGCTTCAGGCATTCTGGATTATCTTGAAATCTAATATCTAGCTTTTTATTTATCTCCTAAACTATTTCTCCGGTCACTTGGCCGGAGATCATTTTCCCAAATGAAAAGAATTTACAAATGAAAGTATTCTAGTTTTTTCTTTTCTTCTTACTACCAGATTGGTTGTATTTTTTTGGTTTATTCGATTATTCTTGTAACCCAAAGTCAAATATTAAAATTTAATCTCCTGCACATTACAACAATACAACAATAGTGCAATACCATAATACAGCAGTAAGGTTCATTTTTTTCAAGAAGAAAGTTTCCCAGGGTAACTGATTTAATAGAAACAACTTAAAAGATTATTAAAATGAAACTACAGGAAGATAACATGCGCTTACTACTACAGATCCTCTTCTTTACTCTCACCGGTTTGGCGAGCTTGCCATCTATTGCCAAGTTATCTACTCCTGAGGAGATTATGCAACAATTGCAAGAAAGAGGGACCAATTCTGTTGTAGCTGAATTAGGTGAGGAACATGAGCGTAATGTTATTGCCCATAATATTTCAACAGGTGATAATCAATGGCTACAAATTGCTTCTAAGTTATATCCGAATATCCATCCCAAATTTTCAAAACAAATACGTGAATCTCTATCAATTGCTTTGATAAATAATCCCAAAGACGTATTAACTCTGACAGCAAAAAATCGCGCCCTTTCAATTATGGATGTCTGCACTATTCCTTCAACAATAAATGGAGCAACGCAACAGAGATCATTTATTCAGAAGGTAATAAATAGTCTACAAACGGCTGAAAAATCTAATACCGGAACCAATAAGGGTAACATTGAGATGTGTTTATGGGGATTTGAGAAAATAGCCAGCTACTATCTGTAACACGCTCATTTATTTGATAAAAATAGAGGAGATTTTAATCTCCTCTATTTTTGGAAAATGATTGCCACGCTCATCTTTCAAATTACAGCTTTATGCTCTTCGCATTTCAAGAGCTAATTTTGCATCAGTGCCACTGCTTCGGTGGTAAGTTCGCCATCGTTATCAACATATGGCTATAAACATGCCGTTTATCCAGAAGTTCATTCCCTTACAGGGCACTAAAATTCAAAATTTCTCTCGAAATCCTTTAGCATATTGGCCGCAATTTGAAATTTATCGGGAATATAACCTTGCGCCGCTATACTACGTTACGATCACTTCACAACACGTAAGGTAGGGCGACCTTTTGGTGGTTGGGGTGGTTCATCATCTGGCGAGTCATTGTCATGCGAATCATTGCTATGAGAGTCATTGTCATGAGAATCTTTGCTATCGTAGAGCTGTACCAGATTATCCGCCGTCGGTGACTCCATCTCTTCTGACTCAATATCGGATTCATAGGCAGGTTCTGGCTCAAACATCATTCCAGCACCATTTTCACGGGCATAAACCGCAATGACAGCCTCCATTGGAACATTAACCTGACGAGCAACACCGCCAAAACGGGCATTGAACCGAACTTCATCGTTAGCCAGCTCTAGATTCCCAACTGCCCTTGGCGAGATATTCAGGATGATTTGCCCATTTTGCGCATACTCCAGCGGGACGTTCACTCCATAAAAGCCAACGTCCACAACAATATGCGGGGTCATGTCATTATCCAACAGCCATTCATAATGTGCCCGCAATAAGTAAGGGCGACGTGGAGACATTTGAGTCATCTCCATAAATTAACTCCGGGACTGTAAGCGCATTTCACGTTCTGCTTCTGTCAATGAAGCCAAGAATGCGTCACGTTCAAATACACGCTGCATATAGATTTGCAGATCTTTTGAAGCTGAGCCAGACAATTCTACTCCCAATACAGGCAAACGCCACAGCAGAGGACACAAATAACAATCCACCAAGCTAAATTCTTCACTCATGAAGAATGGCATTTCTCTGAAAATAGGTGCAATAGCCAGCAGTTCTTCGGCAAGTTGCTTCCGTGCGGCATTCGCTTCCTGAGCGTTTCCTTCCTGGATTTTATACATCAGGGAATACCAGTCTTTTTCAATTCTATGCATCATCAGGCGGCTGGAGCCACGAGCGACAGGATACACAGGCATGAGTGGTGGATGTGGGAAGCGCTCATCCAGATATTCCATAATGATGCGAGAATCATACAAGGTCAGTTCACGATCAACGAGGGTAGGAACAGATTGGTAAGGATTCAAATCAATCAAATCCTGAGGCAAATTACCTGCTTCAACGTGTTCGATCTCAACGCTGACCCCTTTTTCCGCCAGTACAATTCGCACTTGATGGCTAAAAATGTCGGTCGGGCCGGAAAACAGAGTCATTACCGAACGTTTGTTGGCAGCGACAGCCATGAAAACCTCCAAGTTTATCTAAAAAAAGAAACGAACAGCCCTTTCTGAACAGCGGCTATTCTCGCTCATATTCTCATCCTGATTCGCACTTATTATCCGAGACTATCCCTTCTTCATCATTCCAGTTACGGGTTTAGTTCACGGTAACGAAAGGTTGATTGAAGATGGATTGGCCTCCACCAAATCAGGCAAACTCATGGATAAGGCAAAAAATTATTACTAGTCTACCAGATTTTGCACATTTTGTGAGGAAGTACATTGAGAATTAATGATGAAATGTTGATGTCTGAAGATTTGTCTATTTAATATGCTATTAAATAGGCTTTTTTAGCAGAAAAAGAGTATTTTTTAAGATTGGACAACGATGATAGAAATAAAAAACCCGCCATAAAATGACGGGTTTTTAACTTTAATCCACTGCCACCATAGTGGCAACAAATTAACGTTTGGAGAACTGTGGACGACGACGTGCTTTACGCAGACCCACTTTCTTACGTTCAACTTCACGAGCATCGCGAGTAACGAAGCCAGCTTTGCGAAGATCAGAACGCAGAGTCTCGTCATAAGCCATCAGTGCACGGGTAATACCGTGACGGATTGCGCCTGCCTGACCAGAGATACCACCACCTTTAACAGTGATGTACAGGTCCAGTTTGCCCAGCATGTCAACCAGCTCAAGAGGCTGACGAACAACCATGCGCGCAGTTTCACGACCGAAGTAAACTTCGAGGCTGCGTTGGTTGATTACGATGTTACCGCTACCTGGCTTAATGAAGACACGAGCGGAGGAGCTTTTGCGGCGACCAGTGCCGTAGTATTGATTTTCAGCCATTGCCTATAATCCCGATTAAATGTCCAGAACTTGTGGTTGCTGTGCCGCGTGGTTGTGCTCGCTGCCCGCGTAAACTTTCAGTTTACGGTACATTGCACGACCCAGTGGCCCTTTTGGCAGCATGCCTTTAACCGCGATTTCAATGACACGCTCAGGACGGCGGGCAATCATCTCTTCAAAGGTCGCTTGCTTGATACCACCGATGTGGCCAGTGTGGTGATAATAAATTTTGTCAGCACGTTTGTTGCCAGTTACAGCAACTTTTTCTGCGTTAACAATAATGATGTAATCACCAGTATCAACGTGCGGAGTGTATTCCGCTTTATGCTTGCCGCGCAGGCGACGAGCTATTTCAGTTGCAAGACGGCCTAAAGTTTTGCCATCTGCGTCAACAACATACCAGTCGCGTTTTACGGTTTCTGGTTTAGCTGTAAAAGTTTTCATTAAAGCTTACCCAATAATAAGTTACACGTTGGTGAACACTCGATGTTCAGAAACTGTTTTGAGGTTCACACGACTTTTGTCCAGCAAACCTACCCCTTCGAATAGCCTATGCCGGCACTAATGCAAGTTTTTGGGAAAAAAAAATCTTGCTGTAACGTGGGGTCGCAAGATTATAGAGAAGTCATCATAAAAAATCGACCCCAAATTCAATAATTATCCTGTCAGTTGATATTTCTTTCATCCAGACCGGAAATGTCCCCCATGAGTTTCGCGTTGTGTTTGGTCGGCAAGGATGTGACAAATTCGTTCCCGAAAGCCTGGATAAACAACTTCATGGCGATACGAACAACCATAAAAACGGCGGCCGGAGATTAATTGCCACCGATTATTGCCGTTGACTAAAGAGGCAACATGAAAGGCTCCCAGTGATGCATCAAGGTAAATGAGGAAGCTTCAAGTACTCTTCACTTTGCATTTCCTGCAACCGAGACAGGCAGCGCCGATATTCAAACGTCAGCAATTCGCCCTGATAAGCCTGTTCCATTGGTGCCTCGGCATTGATGATCAGTTTGACATGCCGCTCATAAAATTCATCAACCAGTGCGATAAATCGCCGCGCAGCACTTTCCTTCGATACCGCCATAACCGGCATGTCATGCAGCAAAACCGTATGATAAAGCTTAGACAACGCGATGTAATCCATCTGGCTGCGGGGATCTTCGCACAATGTTTTGAAATGAATTGCCAAGACGCCATCAACGCTGTGGATAACGGGCATGCTGCGGTGATTAATTTCCAGAATCGGGTTCGCTTCCCCTTCCTTGCCGGCCAGACGCAAGAACATGCGGTGCATCTCCTGCCGGTTTTCGTCCGACAAAGGTGTCAGATAGAGATGTGCCTGAGTCAATGTTCGCAAGCGATAATCAATTCCCGCATCGACATTCATAACATCACAATATTTTTTGATTTGTTCAATCGCGGGCAGAAAGCGCGCACGCTGCAATCCATTTCGGTAAAGCTCATCCGGCGGAATGTTGGAAGTTGCCACCAACGAAATTCCCCGGGCAAACAGGGCCTCCAGCAATGTACCGAGGATCATGGCATCAGTAATATCTGAGACAAAAAATTCATCAAAACAGAGAATGTCGGTCTGGGCCTTAAAACCATCCGCCACTATTTCCAAAGGATTTTCATATCCTTGTAACTTCATCAGCTCTTCATGCACCCGCAACATAAAACGGTGAAAGTGAAGGCGCAATTTTCGTTCCGTAGGCAAACTCTGGTAAAACATATCCATCAGCCATGTTTTGCCACGCCCAACCCCGCCCCACATATAAAGCCCCTGTACAGGCCGGTTCTGCTCAGGAGATGGCTGACGTCCAAACAATTTCCCCAACATCCCTTTCAGACCACTGGATTGCACAACATAACTGGGCCGAGCGTTGATAAGCTCGCGATGGATGATGTCCAGACGTGCAACAGTATTGCGTTGCACGTCATCAGGCTGGTACTGCCCTTCTGACAATGCAGATTGATAGAGAGATGAAGGTGTAATCGGTGACATGAAAGTGATAATCCTTAAAAATTTTATTCTCAGTTTGTATGGCATTTTACTGATAAGCATTGTGCCAATTCATAAAATAATTCGCTGCATAACCTGACAAACTTGTATAAAATTAACACATTAGACAGTACATTATTTAATTAAATAATAATCAATATTCCACTCTAGCCAAATTAGCGGTTATAGTGGTAGTAATGATATTGCAGAACAATGATGTGACTAAAGGAGTTGCTATGACCTGGGAATATGCACTGATCGGATTAATCATTGGTTTTATTGTCGGCGCGCTGGCTGTTCGCTTCGGTAGTTCAAAGCTGCGCCAACAAAATGCACAACAGGCAGAGTTGGATAAAAACCGAGCTGAATTGGAAGAATATCGCAAAGAGCTGGTCAACCATTTCGCTCGCAGTGCTGAGCTGCTGGACAATATGGCGCGCGATTACCGCCAGCTATATCAGCACATGGCTAAAAGTTCCAACGAACTGATGCCTGACATGCCAGTACGAGATAACCCTTTCAATTACCGCCTGAACGAACCTGAAACCGAAACAAGCAAAATAACCACGAATGAGCCTCCACGGGATTATTCTGAGGGTGCATCCGGCCTGTTCCGCCCTATTCAAGATAAGAAATAATCATTGCTTTAGCCGTGGTAGTTATAAATACCACGGCTAAACAACAGTGAATTCACGTAAATGCCTGTAAAGAAATACTGTAAAACTACATTATTAGTGAACTTTACTGAATAATCGGTAGTCATAACAGCATCGAAACAATTATGCTTAGGACCTATCCCATTGAGCGTAATTTCCGGGCAACGCCCCGCCTGGATAGGCTTCCCAAGCTTAATTTCCTTTTCTGACTTAGGTAATAAGAGAACGTATTCAATGAAAAGAAAAAACACATTGCTCAGCGCACTCGCAATCAGTATTGGACTATCTTTAGCTTCAGTTCCGATGGTAAGCAATGCAGCCTTACCTGCTGCAATGGCCTCTCAAGAATTACCCAGTCTCGCCCCCATGCTGGAGAAAGTACTGCCTTCTGTCGTTACCGTGCATGTTTCAGGCACAGCAGAAGTACAAAACCAACAGCTTCAGTTGCCAGAAGATTTTCAATTCTTTTTTGGGCCTGGTTTTCCTGCACCAGAACAGCCAAGCCGTCCATTCAAGGGGTTGGGCTCTGGGGTTATTATCAACGCAGATAAAGGCTATGTGTTAACTAATAATCATGTCATTGATAACGCCAATAAAATACGTGTTCAATTAAACGATGGCCGTGAATATTCTGCCAAGCTCATCGGGCGTGATCCGCAAACTGACATTGCCCTTTTGGAATTGAAAAATGCCAAGAACCTGACAGCTATCAAATTTGCCGACTCAGACCAATTGCGTGTTGGGGATTATGCTGTTGCAATCGGAAATCCATTCGGGTTAGGGCAAACTGTCACATCAGGGATCATTTCAGCCTTGGGCCGCAGTGGCCTGAATTTGGAAGGGCTGGAAAACTTTATCCAGACCGATGCTCCCATCAACCGTGGTAACTCTGGTGGGGCGTTAATTAACCTGAAAGGTGAATTGATCGGTATCAATACCGCCATCATCGCGCCGGGTGGCGGCAATGTTGGTATCGGTTTTGCGATCCCAAGTAATATGGCTAAGAGCCTTTCCGCGCAGCTTATTGCTACAGGGGAAGTCAAACGCGGTTTACTTGGCATCAAAGGCAGGGAGATGAATGCCGATATCGCCAACGCCTTCGGCATTGATGCACAACAAGGCGCATTCGTCAGCGAAGTTGTTCCGAAATCAGCCGCAGCGAAAGCAGGCATAAAAGCAGGCGATGTATTGGTTTCCTTTGATGGCAAGAAAATCGGCAGCTTTGCTGAATTGCGGGCGAAAGTTGGTACAACCACACCGGGCAAAGAGATCAAAATTGGCTTGCTGCGCAATGGGAAACCTATCACTGTCAGCGTCACATTGGATAACAATGATGGACAATCCACCAAAGCAGAAAAACTGAGTACTGCTTTGCAAGGCGCAACCCTGAGCAATGCGACAGTGAAAGAAACCCAAGGCATTAAAGTGGATTCCGTTGCTCAGAACTCACTTGCTGACAGATACGGTTTACAGAAAAATGACTTAATTGTCGGAGCCAATAACACACGCGTTAGAACTATCAATGAACTGCGTAAGATTATTGATAATAAACCGCCTGTGGTCGCGTTGAATATCATACGTGGCGACACGAACATTTACCTATTGCTGAAAAATTAAGCTGTTTGATATTGGGCATGTGATCTAATATTGATCAAACTCAGAAATTTCAAGTTGTCAGCGCAATGGCAAGGAAGCTAATCCCGGAAAAGTATAGAGAAGGCGAAGTTTATCGCCATACCGATGCACAGGGACAGCAAATACAGCCAACCAAGCAGTAACTTGAAAGAAAAAAGAGAACAGGCACAGTAAGTGCTGTGTCTGTTCATTTTAGTGCTATTCTTCTCTTTCATTCATTTATTACTGACTATTACCATGCTGATCAAGTTATTACGCTCTGTATTGATAGGCCTGTTGGTTGCTGCCATTTTGGTAGTCGCCATACCCTCCCTGCGCCCCCATGCCTTGAAAAATATGTTGAGTGATAACAACCACGACAAAATTTATAGCTTCAGCCAAGGTGTTCGGCGGGCAGCGCCTGCGGTTGTTAATATCTACAGCAGCAACATGGGGAGTTTTTCCCATGAAAGCCGGGAACTTCATCCTCTCGGCTCCGGCGTCATTATGAGCGAACAAGGTTACATTCTGACTAATAAGCACGTGATCAATAAAGTCGGCTCTATTATTGTCGCGCTGCAAGACGGGCGTTTTTATGAAGCGCTATTAGTTGGTTCAGATAGCCCGACCGATTTAGCCGTCTTAAAAATTAATGCCGAAAACCTTCCCGTTATCCCAATAAACCCAAATCGGGTGGCGCATGTTGGGGACGTCGTACTGGCAATTGGCAACCCGTACAATTTAGGTCAAACCATCACACAAGGCATTATCAGTGCAACTGGTCGCGTTGGTCTCAGTCCAACTCGCCGCCAGAATTTTCTGCAAACAGATGCATCAATTAATCAGGGAAACTCTGGCGGAGCTTTAGTCAATACATTGGGAGAGTTAGTCGGCATTAATACACTGACCTTCGATAAATCAGAATTTGGTGTCACACCTGAAGGGTTGGGATTTGCCATTCCGGCTAAACTGGCAGTGACTATCATGAAAAAACTGATCCGTGACGGACGGGTTATCAGAGGATATATAGGCATTACATCTTTGGAATTGCCCAACATTCGTTCATCCGGCAGTAATATCAATCAGATTAATGGGGTTCGCGTTTTCTTGGTTGAGGCAAATCAGCCTGCTGACAAAGCGGGAATTAAAGTCGGGGATATCATAACCAGTTTTGATCATCAGCCGGTGATTTCTCCTGCTGAAATGATGGATCACGTGGCCGAAATTCGTCCCGGCAAAGTTGTACCTGTCACCGTACTACGTGATGGCACCTCTCTCACACTTAACGTCACTATTGGTGAGTATAATGGCTACTGATGTTCCCTGCTCACACGTCCTTTGCCCACATTGAGCAAAGGACATTGGGTCGAAACGGGAAAAATAGAACTGTTTTCCCGTTTACTTATTCTGCTGACTTAATACGTTCGATGTTCGCACCAAGGCCGCGTAGCTTATCTTCGATGTGTTCGTAACCCCGGTCAATATGATAAATACGATCCACAACCGTCGTTCCTTCAGCAATACAACCGGCTAATACTAAGCTTGCTGAAGCACGCAAATCAGTCGCCATGACTTGAGCACCGGATAGTTTTTCAACACCGTGGCACAATACCGTATTGCTCTCAATTTCAGCCCGGCCACCCATTCGGATCAATTCTGGAATATGCATGAAACGATTTTCGAAAATAGTTTCAGTGATCATGCCTGCGCCCTCTGCAACCATATTCAACAAACTGAATTGTGCCTGCATATCCGTTGGGAAGCCTGGATGTGGAGCTGTGCGGAATGTGACAGCTTTAGGACGCTGACCATGCATATCAAGGCTAATCCAATCTTCTCCCACTTTGATATCCGCTCCCGCTTCACGCAGTTTGGCTAAAACTGCATCAAGAGTGTCAGGCTTGGCATGATGGCAAACAACTTTGCCACGAGAGATCGCGGCAGCAACCAAAAAAGTGCCGGTTTCAATACGATCAGGCAGGACACGATGAACACCGCCACCCAGACGCTCAACACCTTCAATCACAATACGGTCAGTACCTGCCCCGCTGATTTTTGCTCCCAATGTATTGAGGAAATTTGCTGTATCTTCAATTTCAGGTTCGCGGGCCGCATTTTCAATAATCGTTGTGCCTACTGCCAATGTTGCTGCGGTCATAATTGTTACCGTCGCACCAACGCTGACTTTATCCATAACAATGTTGGCACCTTTCAAACGCCCATCAACCGAGGCTTTGACGTAACCTTCATCCAGCACAATCTTCGCACCGAGCTGTTCCAAACCAGAAATATGGAGATCGACCGGACGAGCGCCAATGGCGCAGCCACCCGGCAAAGAAACCTGTCCCTGACCAAAGCGCGCCACCAACGGCCCCAATGCCCAAATGGAAGCCCGCATGGTTTTGACCAGCTCATAAGGAGCGCAAAATTCGTTGACGCCGCTGGCATCAACAAAAATAGAGCCATTGCGCACGACTTTCGTCCCCAGGCGATTGAGAAGTTTGATGGTGGTATCAATATCTTTCAATTCAGGAACATTTTGTAATTCCACTGGCTCTTCTGCCAGCAGCGCTGCGAACATAATTGGTAGTGCGGCATTTTTTGCCCCGGAAATCGTAACTTCTCCCGACAGGCAGGTCGGCCCTTTCACACGAAATTTATCCATCTATCATGATTCTCTTGTTTAATTCAAAGTGTGCTGTTCGCGGCGGAGCAAACAGCCTCAAAATCCCTGAAGCTTGCGGTCACGCTGCCACTGTTCTGGCGTATATGCCTTGATTGACAAAGCATGAATGCGGTTATCAGCAATATATTCCATCAAAGGGGCATATACAGCCTGCTGCTGCTTAACCCGGCTCAACCCATCAAAAATGGAACCCACTGCAATAACCTGAAAATGACTGCCATCACCGCTAACGATAGCTTCATCAAGTGCCAAATTTTCCATCAACACTTTTTTAATTTCTTCAGTATCCATAAATTGCTCACACCCGTCGTTAGAAAATAATAGTAGACGCCTATCCTAATGGAATCCAGCCGACTCTTAAACCAAGAAAAACGCCCTTGTAAGGAATGGCTTACAAGGGCGCGGATTATCAATTATCCTTCGTCTTTCAAGTTGACTCTTTGTTGGCTGGGCACATTCACTCCCTTGCCGCCGTGATGCCATTCGAAATCCATTGGATATAGATGGAATTAGGCATTTGGCTGGCTATCGTCAAGAAGGCTTTGCACCCCATACAGCGCTATCAACGTGTTGAGGCGTTCCCCAACATTTGAAAATGTCAACGCCTTGCCGCTTTGCTGAAACTCGCCTTTTAGACGAACTAACAAAGCCAATCCTGCGGAATCCACACGACTGAGCTGGGAAACATCAATATTAACGATATCTTCCAGCACACTGCTTTTTTGTTGCCAAAGCGGCAACAGACTGTCGCGATCCAACGTACCTTGCAAAAACAGGGTACTGCCGGTTTTTTCCCAACTGACTATGTCGTTATCCGCTACATTGCTGCCAGAACTGTTTTTTTCCATATCACTTTTTCTTTTCTAAAGTGATCGGCGCTTTCGCACTGATAGCCAATTGTTCGGTCAGGCCATCAATACCTTTCTGACGCAGGATATCCGCCCATTCGTTTTGCTTGGTCGTAATCATGCTCACGCCTTCTGCGATCATGTCGTAAGCCTGCCAGTTACCCGTTTTGGTGTTTTTACGCCATTGGAAATCCAGGCGAACCGGCGGCTGGCCATTAGGATCAGTAATAGTGACGCGGATAGCAAGCATGGTTTTATCACCCAATGGCTGCTCTGGTTCGATTTGGTAGTTTTGACCATGATACATCGCCAAAGCCTGACCATATGCCTGCTCCAGATAGGTTTCAAACGCCTTGAAATAAGCGTCACGCTGCGCAGGTGTCGCATCTTTGTAATAAGGCCCCAAAACCAGTGCGCCGGCATATTTTATCTGCACATACGGCAACAATTCTTCACGCACAATCTGACGCAGAACATCTGGGTTTGCCTGTATCTGAGGCTGATCATTCTTCAAGCGGGTAAACGTTTTTTCCGCTGCATCTTTCATCAACGCATAAGGATTGGTTTGATCCGCTGCGCTGGCCAATGGTGCGACCACCAGCAACGCAATCATGAGTAATCGTTTGAACATGGGTGTTTTTCCTTCTAAATTCTAAATAGTAGGTTGCCGGTTAGTGTGCCTGCCCAGGCGCAGAGGCAGATTTATCTTTATTTCCGCCACCGCTCTTGTACAAGAACTGACCAATCAAATCTTCAAGTACCATAGCAGAATGTGTGGTTTCAATGCGATCGCCATCCTTCAGCATGAAAGTTCCCAAATCTTCATCAGTAAATCCAATATTCAATGCAAGATACTGTTCACCTAACAGCCCAGACGTTCGGATAGAAAGTGAGCTGGTATTTGGGATATTGTCGTATTGAGTAAAAATATCCAGTTCAACTTGTGGTGCGTAATTTGTGTGATCCAGCCAAATTTTACCCACACGACCAATAACGACTCCGCCAACTTTCACGGGTGAGCGCACTTTCAAGCTACCAATATTACTAAATGAGGCATAGACACGGTAAGTTGGCTGATTGCCAAAAGAGCGGATATCCGCAACCTTCAGACATAAAAAAATGATTGCCGCCAACGCAATCAAGACAAAAGCCCCTACCCAAATTTCATTTTTCTTGCTTTGCATCGACTCAATTCCCAAACATCAGTGCTGTCAGCACAAAATCCAAACCCAATACCGCCAACGACGCATGAACAACCGTACGCGTCGTCGCCCTGCTAATCCCTTCTGATGTCGGGATAGCGTCATAACCATTAAATAGAGCAATCCACGTTACTGTGATGGCAAAAACAACTCCCTTCAGAAAGCAGTTGAGCAAATCTTTTTTCCACTCCACCGCAGATTGCATGGATGACCAGAAAAAACCGCCATCAATACCTTTCCAATCCACACCAACCATTGCACCGCCCAAGATGCCAACGGCAACGAAGATCAATGTCAGCAAAGGCATACTGATTAAACCTGCCCAGAAACGAGGAGCGATGACGCGGCGCAACGGATCTACCGCCATCATTTCCAAACTGGAAATCTGTTCAGTGGCTTTCATCAAACCAATCTCTGCAGTCAGCGCTGAACCCGCCCTGCCCGCAAACAGCAAAGCCGTCACCACAGGCCCCAGCTCACGCAGCAACGACAGTGCGACCATCATACCGAGGCTACCCTCTGCACTAAATGTGGTCAGAACCAGATAGCCCTGCAAGGCCAGTACCATGCCGATAAACAGCCCTGATACCACAATAATCAGCAATGATTGGACACCTATGCTGTAAAGCTGCTGGCGTAATAGCGCCCATTGTTTGGCAGGCTCTGGCTTGCCTATAATTGCACTGAACAGCATAAAGCCCGCACGACCGAATGAAGCAACCACTTCAATCGTTCGACTGCCCAGTGCCGCCAATGCCTGTGTCAACTTCAACATCCCATTATCCTAATAACTCAGTTTTATAATCCCCGGCAGGGAAACGGAAAGGCACTGGCCCATCAGCAACTCCATCAAGAAATTGCCGTACCCGTTGATCCTGATTTGCTCTCAACTGCTCCGGTGTACCTTCTGCGATCACTTTTCGTTCTGCCACAATGTAAGCATAATCTGCAATACTCAGCACTTCTGGCACATCATGGGAGACGACCACACACGTCACGCCAAGCGCCTGATTAAGTTCATCAATAAGTTTAACCAAAACCCCCATCGTGATCGGATCCTGACCAACAAACGGCTCATCAAACATGATCAAGTCTGGATCAAGTGCAATTGCCCTCGCCAATGCCGCTCGCCTTGCCATACCCCCGGACAATTCCGATGGCATCAAGTGTGCAGCACCACGCAGCCCGACAGCTTCCAATTTCATCATTACAGTTGTATGAATCAATTCTTCTGGCAATTGAGTGTGCTCACGCAAAGGAAAAGCAACATTGTCAAAAACATTCAGATCGGTAAACAATGCCCCCGACTGAAATAACATGCTCATTTTCTTGCGGGCAGCATAAAGACGCGGACGGGACAAGGCAGGAATGTTATCGCCATCAAACCAGATTTCACCTCGTTCAGGGCGAATCTGCCCTCCAATCAGGCGTAACAGCGTTGTTTTCCCGATACCGGAAGGCCCCATAATGGCAGTCACTTTTCCTTTCGGAACGGTCAGATTAATATCAGCAAAAATCGGACGTTGACCCCGGGTAAAATGCATCCCACAGATCTCAATAAGATTTGCTGTTTGTTGATTCATTATTAATAACCCCTAACCGTTAATAGGTCATTTTCATGACTGTATTTAAATAAACTATGGTGCATACTACAAAAAATTTTCCCAATTTGCGTTAGTAAAGTTGTGACAAATTTTACTTTTCTTTCTATGACCGTCAGAATGTATAAGTCTAGCTAAATAAACATTTCATGTTTAAAAATCAACCACTATCAGCATAATGCTCGGAATAAATTTCATTTAAGGGACACACCATGTTTCTGACTATTTTACTACTCATTACCGGACTGATTTTACTGGTCTATGGTTCTGATAGATTAGTTTATGGTGCGGCAGTTTTTTCCCGGGCACTGAAAATTCCGCCCCTGGTTGTGGGGTTGGTCATTATGGGCATAGGCACCTCATTACCTGAATTGATGGTATCTGTCACAGCAATTTTAGACGGGCAACCCGATATGGCCGTAGGCAATGCCATTGGTTCCAATATCACTAACCTCCTGCTGATTACTGGTGCAGCAGCTTTCATTAGGCCAATCAGAGTAAAATCGGATATCCTACGGCGGGAAGTGCCTTTGATGCTGCTGATTACTGCGTTTGCCGGGTATATACTATCCAACAATTATTTGAGCCGTTTGGATGGGATATTCCTGCTGTTTTCTGCCATTGTCTTCATTGCGTTGATGTTCAAAATGACAACATTATCTCAACATGATGGTGTTGACAGTTACACTCAGGAGCGGAATTCAGAAGTACCCGTTGAAGGCAACAAGGGGATTGCACTGCTTTGGGTTGTTCTGGGCTTAATTATCCTGCCGATCTCCACCCGCATGGTGGTTGACAATGCGGCTGTCATTGCACGCATTTATGGAATAAGCGAGCTGGTTATCGGCCTGACAATTCTTGCCGTGGGAACCAGTCTGCCGGAACTTGCCACTTCCATTGCTGCCGCCATAAAAGGTGAGAATGACATGGCAATGGGCAATATTATTGGTTCCAATGTGTTCAATGCCACCCTTGTCTTGGGGATCCCCGCCATACTTTCTCCCAGCGTTATTTCTCCGGAAGCGTTTTCACGGGACTTCTGGGTCATGATGGCAGCCAGTGTACTGTTCACTGTATTTTGTCTGGGAAGGAAGCATCGATTGAACAGGTTGAATGGCATTCTGTTGTTGGGTTGTTTTATCGCGTATTTTATCGTCCTTTTTGTTTCTGACTATTACCGCGTTGAATAACAGTCAATGAGCAGTAGCCATTGAATAGCAGTCATTAAATAACAACATTAAATGACAGTATCGGAGCACGGTACTGCATAATTGCCCTGAGTGAGCACAGGGTCAGTGGGAAAAAGAAGAGTTGGAAAAAACAGGAATAAATAAAAATGCCTAAAATCGATTTTCAACAAGCTGGTAAAAAAGTATTACATATCGAACTTGACGGATTAACCAGTCTGGAACAGTACATCAATGATGATTTCAACCGCGCCTGCGAATTAATGTTCGGCTGTGAAGGGAAAGTCATCGTGATGGGAATGGGCAAATCCGGTCATATCGGGCGTAAAATTGCGGCAACCTTTGCCAGTACCGGTACGCCTTCTTTCTTTGTCCATCCCGGTGAAGCCAGCCATGGCGATTTGGGCATGGTGACATCAAAAGACATTGTGCTGGCAATTTCCAACTCTGGTGAATCGAATGAAATTTTGGCATTGATCCCTGTTCTCAAGCGGCAAAAAGTTCAGCTCATTTGCATGACAAACAATCGCAACAGCAGCATGGGAAAAGCGTCGGATGTACATTTGTGCATTAAAACGCCACAAGAAGCCTGCCCGTTGGGTCTGGCACCAACCACCAGCACCACCGCCACACTTGTTATGGGCGATGCTATGGCCATTGCGCTTTTGCAGGCGCGTGGCTTTACTGCCGAAGACTTTGCCCTCTCCCACCCTGGTGGCGCACTTGGGCGCAAGCTTTTGCTACTGGCCAGTGATTTAATGGTTTCCGGCGAGCACATTCCCCGAGTTTCCCGCACCGCAACCTTGCGCGAGGCTTTGGTGGAAATTACCCGCAAAAAACTGGGCATGACGGTTATTTGCAGTGATGACATGCAAATTGATGGTATTTTTACCGATGGTGATTTACGCCGTGTTTTCGATATGGGAATCGATCTCAACAATGCAAAAATCGCTGATGTCATGACGTCCGGTGGTATCCGCATCAAGCCCAACTCGCTGGCTGTTGATGCCCTGAACCTGATGCAATCCCGCCACATTACATCCTTGCTGGTCACTGAAGACGATAAACTGCTTGGTGTATTGCATATGCACGATCTTTTACAGGCCGGAGTGGTATAACAAGGCGTGATGTAAACATTGATATGATATAAATCTTAAGAGAATCCCTTAATAATGAGTCAAAAAGAATATCTGGACACCTGTTATGGGCCAGTAAGCAAAGATATTATCGAGAAAGCCCGTAAAATCCGTCTTCTGATTTGTGATGTTGATGGCGTAATGTCTGACGGGCTTATCTATATGGGCAATGAAGGTGAAGAACTGAAAGCCTTTAACGTCCGTGACGGTTATGGTATCCGTTGCTTAATTACCTCCGGGATTGAAGTTGCCATTATTACTGGCCGCAAAGCAAAACTGTTGGAAAATCGTGCGAAAACGCTAGGAATTACACATCTTTACCAAGGGCAGAACGATAAGATTTTGGCGTATAAGGAACTGTTGGATAAACTAGCATTACAGCCAGATCAAATTGCCTATATTGGCGATGACCTTATTGACTGGCCCGTGATGGCACAAGTTGGGTTATCAGTTGCAGTATCTGATGCCCACCCGCTTCTGTTGCCAAAAGCAGATTATGTGACTCAGATTGCAGGTGGTCGTGGTGCAGTCAGGGAACTTTGTGATTTGGTGCTCTTAGCTCAGAATAAGCTGGAAGATGCCAAAGGGTTATCCATATAAATTAAAACTGAAAAAGAATGAGCAAAATTCAATCCTGGCTGATCGCAACATTGGTACTGATCGCACTTGTGCTGATTGGCTGGAATTTATCCAGTGTAAATGATGATTCTTCTTCATCCATTGTCGATGACGGTCATCCTACTTATCAAACGCAGGAAGCAGTTACTTTTGTCTATGATCCAGAGGGGAAACTGGTTTACAAGTTAGTGGCAGATGATGTCAAAAACTTTGCCGATACAAAACTGACTTGGTTTACCAAGCCAGTATTGACGACATATGACCCAAACAGCCCCTCTGAAAATCCGACCGCCACATGGACAGTAAGCTCGGTTAAAGCCAAACTAACCAATGACAGAATGCTCTATCTGTACGGAGATGTCCGTGTGAACAGCCTGACCGAAGCATCACAACTGCAACAGATAAAAACAGATAATGCGACTGTCAATCTGACAACACAAGACATTGCATCCGATGACCAAGTGACTATCACAGGTATTGGCCTGCAATCTGTCGGAATGAAAATGCGTGGCAATTTGCGAAATAAAACTGCTGAACTGATTGAAAAGGTGACTACTCAATATGAGATCCCACATGAACAACCTAATCCGTAACACCCTTATTGCCAGTACACTTTTTGCAACCAGCCTGCCAGTACTGGCTTTAAAAGATGATACAAAACAGCCCATTACCATCGATTCTGCAAGGCAGTCTCTGGATCTAACCGGGAATATTGCCACATTTACGGATAAAGTCATTGTAAAGCAAGGTTCTATTGATATTCGTGCTGATAAAGTTGTCGTTACCCGCCCCGATAACGATTCAAAAAAGACAGTCATTGAGGCTTACGGCAATCCGGCCACTTTCTACCAATTGCAGGATGACGGGAAACCCATTAAGGGCCATGCATCCAAAATGCGCTATGAAATGGGCAAAGAATTAGTCACACTGACGGGTAATGCTTACCTTGAGCAACTAGACAGCAATATCAAGGGCGATAAGATTACCTATCTGGTGCCGACACAGCAAATGGAAGCATTTAGTGATAAAGGTAAACGGGTCACTACCGTCCTGCTGCCATCCCAATTGCAAGAAAAAGGCCCGAATACCCACGGCTCTGATGTTCACAAAAAGAGTAAATAACGACTTATGGCAATACTAAACGCAGAAAATCTGGCAAAGGCCTATAAAAGCCGCAAGGTTGTTGAGAACGTCAGCCTGAAAGTAAAGTCAGGGGAAATTGTTGGCTTGCTCGGCCCCAACGGGGCAGGCAAAACCACCACTTTCTACATGGTGGTGGGCATCGTTCCACGTGATGCAGGCTCTATCACCATTGATGGAGAAGACATCAGCCTGCTGCCACTGCACGAACGTGCCCGCCGCGGAATCGGCTATCTGCCACAGGAAGCCTCTATTTTCCGCCGCCTGAGCGTATTCGACAATTTGATGGCGATTCTAGAGATCCGCAAAGATCTCAATCATGAACAAAGAAAGGAACGTGCCGAAGAGCTGATGGAAGAATTTCACATCGCTCACCTGCGTGATAACCTTGGGCAATCGCTTTCCGGTGGTGAGCGCCGCCGTGTGGAAATCGCCCGTGCGCTGGCTGCCAATCCAAAATTCATCCTGCTGGATGAGCCTTTTGCGGGCGTAGATCCCATTTCCGTTCTGGATATTAAAAAAATCATCCAACACCTACGGGATTCTGGGCTGGGAGTATTGATTACTGACCACAATGTCCGCGAAACACTGGATGTTTGTGAACATGCCTATATCGTCAGCCAAGGTCACTTGATTGCTCACGGCACACCTGATGAAATACTGAATAACGAACAGGTCAAACGCGTTTACTTGGGAGAAGGTTTCCGTCTTTAATCTTGATTTATCTGTCAGGCGCACTTTCAGGGATCATTCAAGCCAGATAAAGGAGAAGTGGTAACGCTATGAAGCAAAGTTTGCAACTCAGGCTCAGTCAGCAATTAACGATGACACCCCAGCTCCAGCAAGCTATCCGTTTGTTGCAACTTTCCACGCTCGAACTTCAGCAGGAGATCCAACAGGCATTGGAAACCAATCCATTACTTGAACAGGATGAGCAGCATAGCGAAGTAGAAACCCAGAGCCTTCCTGAGAATGAAGCTGAAGTGATGGATACCCGGGAAGCGCTTGAACAGCAAGAGATGCCGAAAGAGCTGCCCTTGGATACCAGCTGGGATGAAATTTACAGCGCCGGCATACCTTCGGGGTCGCACAGTGATTACTACGCTGATGACTTTCCAGTTTATCAGGGAGAAACCACCCAAACCCTGCAAGATTACCTGACATGGCAGGCAGAATTGACCCCCTTCACCGAAACAGATGCCGCAATCGCCACATCAATAATTGACGCCATTGATGATAGCGGCTATCTGACAGTTTCCGCCGAAGAGATCCTTGCCAGTATTGGTGATGATGAACTCACATTGGAAGAAGTCGAAGCCGTTATCAAACGCATACAGCATTTTGATCCAATCGGCGTTGCGGCGCGTGACCTGCGTGAATGCCTGCTGATCCAAATGGCAATGCTTCCGCCTGAGACAACTCATCTCAACGAAGCCAAGCTGATTGCCGCTAACTACCTTGAACTGCTGGGTAATCGAGACTTTCGTAATTTATTGCGTCAAAGTAAATTAAAAGAAAGTACTCTTAAAGGTGCGATTGATATCATCCAATCACTGGAACCGAAACCGGGGTTAATGATCAATACGGGTGAATCCGAATATGTAATCCCGGACGTATTGGTACAGAAAGAAAATGAAAGTTGGCAAGTCAGGTTAAATACCGATAGCATTCCCCGTCTGCGCATCAATCAACATTATGCAGCATTGGGGCAACAGACCCATAATGAAAGTGACAGCCTGTTTATTCGCAATAATTTGCAGGAAGCCAAGTGGCTGATAAAAAGCCTCGAAAGCCGCAATGAAACATTGCTGAAAGTTGCTGGCTGCATTGTTGAGCGGCAACAAGATTTTTTTGAATATGGTGCAGAACACATGAAACCGCTGGTACTGGCCGATATTGCCTACCAGATTGACATGCATGAATCCACCATTTCGCGCGTGACGACACAGAAATACCTGTATAGCCCACGCGGGATTTTTGAATTGAAATATTTTTTCTCCAGTCACGTCAGCACTGACAGCGGAGGTGAAGCCTCTTCAACCGCAATACGTGCCTTGGTGAAAAAACTTGTCGCGGCAGAAAACCCGGCCAAGCCCCTGAGTGACAGCAAATTGACCAGTATACTGGCGGAACAGGGCATTCAAGTGGCGCGCCGGACTGTCGCAAAATATAGAGAGTCGTTATCCATCCCTCCTTCAAACCAACGCAAAACGCTGGTTTGAGCAACTCAGAGAAGGAAAACACTATGCAACTCAATGTAACAGGCCACAATCTTGAAATCACAGATGCACTACGCAATATTGTGCAAGCAAAATGCGGAAAACTGGATCAATATTTCGATAAGATTAACCTTATTCAGGTCATCCTCCGAGTGGAAAAAGTGAGTCAAATCGCCGAAGCCACCGTGCACATTAACGGAGGTGAGTTGCATGCAACCGCAGAACATGAAGATATGTATGCGGCAATTGATGCGCTGGCAGATAAACTTGCGCGTCAATTGACCAAACATAAAAGTAAATTGAGACAACATTAACCGCTTTCAGGCAACGGGGCCGTCATAAAATAGCCACTGTTCTATCTGTAGCTCCTACTATAGCCCAGTGTATCAATACCAGATGTCCCACAATCCGGCATCTGGTATTTTCAGGCTCTAAGTGAATAAAGAAATGAACAACGAAACAGATTTACCACTAAGCTCAGTACTTTCACCCGAATGTACACGCAACAACGTACCTTGTTCGAGTAAAAAACGGGCTTTAGAGATTATCAGTGAACTGGCATCCAAACAGCTTGGATTACCGGAAAATGTCGTTTTCGAAGCCATCCTGACCCGCGAAAAAGTGGGCACGACCGGTATTGGAAACGGAATTGCCATTCCCCACGGCAAACTCGATAAAGAATGTTCAGATAATGCCGTCGGCGTGTTTTTGCATCTGGAGCAACCTATTACCTTTGATGCTATTGATAATCAACCTGTTGACTTGCTTTTCGCTTTATTGGTGCCATCAGACCAGTGCCAAACCCATTTACACTCACTATCATTAATAGCAAAGCGCCTTGCAGATAAAAATCTCTGCCGCCGCCTGCGCTCAGCTCAGAGTGATGAAGAGCTATATAAAATTATTACTGAATAATAAAAAGTTATACTTAAGGGATTTCAAGCTGCGGTTTGAAATACGGCAGGTATAATACAATTATAAACATTTAGGGAGTCACCTCATGGTGCTGATGATAGTCAGTGGTCGCTCAGGTTCAGGAAAATCTGTCGCCCTACGCGCACTGGAAGATATGGGCTTCTATTGCGTAGATAATCTGCCGGTCGTATTGCTGCCAGAACTGGCAAGTACGTTGGCTGAACGTGATATTTCGGCGGCGGTGAGCATTGATGTCAGGAACATGCCGGAATCACCCGAGATTTTCGAAGAAGCCCTAACGCAATTACCTGACAGTTTCTCGCCACAGCTACTGTTCCTTGACGCCGATCGCAATACCCTGATCCGTCGTTACAGTGACACTCGGCGTTTGCATCCGCTCTCCAGTAAAAACTTGTCACTGGAAAGTGCGATTGACCACGAAAGTGATCTACTGGAACCTTTGCGTTCACGCGCCGATTTGATCATCGATACCTCTGAGATGTCCGTTCATGAACTGGCAGAAATGCTCAGAACGCGTTTATTGGGCAAACGGGAACGTGAACTGACCATGGTGTTTGAATCTTTTGGCTTCAAGCATGGTATTCCCATTGATGCAGACTATGTTTTCGACGTGCGCTTCCTGCCGAACCCTCATTGGGATCCGAAATTACGCCCAATGACAGGGTTAGATCGCCCTGTCGCCGCATTTTTGGATCGCCATACTGAAGTACATAACTTCATCTACCAGACACGCAGCTATCTGGAACTTTGGTTGCCCATGCTGGAAACCAACAACCGCAGCTACTTAACCGTGGCGATTGGCTGTACCGGTGGTAAACACCGTTCCGTTTATGTAGCAGAGCAGTTGGCTGATTATTTCCGCTCTCGCGGTAAAAATGTGCAGTCACGTCACCGTACACTGGAAAAACGCAAATAATGTAAGCAATTGCTTGTTAGGCAATTGCTTTAAAAACGGTTAATTCAAAAACAAGCGGTAGATACAGCATGACAGTCAAACAACGGCTTGAAATCAAAAATCGGCTTGGTATGCATGCCAGACCTGCAATGAAACTGCATGACCTTGTGCAGCAGTTTCAATCTCAGGTTATTTTGCGCAATAGCAATAATATCCAGGCCGAAGCCAGTAGTGTGATTGCCATGCTGATGCTGGATTCTGAACAAGGCAGTTGCATTGAAGTTGAGGCAACCGGCGCTGATGAACAGCAAGCACTGGCCGCTATTGTTGATCTATTCAATTCTGGTTTTGACGAAGATTAATCGGTTCCATTAAAAGCATTATTTTTCCGGTAAAAACATCACCTTCCTTTAATAAAGTTATTTCCCCTGTAAAAACAAAGCATTCCCTTAAAAACACACATCGAACCAGCCGCCAGATTTTCGATAGTTATAGATTGTGATATAAAAAACTATATTTATAACTAACTTGAATAGTAGAGATAGTGAATATTTTTGCCTTTCTTGATATATCTCACACAAATCAGTAACTTATTCTATTTATACTCATTTATCGTCAATTCATCATCTAAAAATGCTGACTGACCTATATAAATCAGTTTAACGTATTAAAAATAGAGAATACTTTTATATTTATCAAGTATTCATCAAAACTAAACATTCATATTTATTTACAACTATTTTATAGGGTGTCTTAGCCGAAAACATTCGCCCTTACCAATTAGCAATGATAAGAGCCGTACAAAAAATATTAATTTTCTATTTAAATAAAATCATTAATTTTCATTATAGACAGCAATAAATATATGAATAAAAAACCAACACCAAAAATAACAACAATAAAAAAAGAAAACATAAAAAAAGAATGTAAATTTGAGCATGATTTAAAAGAACTCATTAATTACCATCTTGACTGTGCTGAAAAGGACTGGCAACAAGTTCGCCATAATTTTAATAAATATAGTCTGTCAACAGATAAAATTAATGATCATGCTCATCAACTTATAATCGGCGGATCGATAAATAGTATTGGCAAGAATATCGTTTCTCAACCAATCATCGCTCCTCCGTCTTCTTATTACAGGCATGAAAACAACGTTGACTCCATACTGAAAAAAGAGATGGTAGAAACGCTCATCCCCGGCTATCCATTTTTAGAGAATGATAAGCCAGAAGTCAGTGAATTCGTGGCATTCATGATGGACATGAGAAACTCCAGCTCCAGCTTTAAACAGTATTCGACTTCCCCCATTATAGAATGCGGGTTACAAAAAATTTTCTATGAAACGTCTTCATTGATCCCGGCAATTACTTATACCGCAGCACAAGAAGGTGGAAAAGCAACAGAACTGCTTGGCGATGGTGCATTAATTTTATTTCATATTAAACCAGGTAGTTTAATTAATGTAATAAATAAGGCTTATATAGCTGCTGAAAAATGCATAAATAATACTATGCATCATATTAATGATATTTTATGGCAACGATATAAATTCCCGCCTTTAAAAATTGGCATAGGGCTGTCTTATGGTGCTGCCATTATCAAGGTCATGAACGTAAACGGCTATCACCCTAAAGTCATCGGCCAGTGCGTTTGGGAAGCCGCAAAATTAAGTAACGGTGAAAATACAATAGGATTATCAGAAGAAATACAGAAGATACTGAATTTAACTAAAGCATGTTGATAGCTAGCCCGAGCCAATAATCTCACCGTTTATCAGCTTATTTTGCAACATATGGGAATGCATAGCATGGTACTGGGAACCCCGGAAATGATCGCTTATGGTCGATCACGTTATTCCCCTATTGCAAAAAAGAAACCTCTTCCGGCCTGACTATACAGAACAAACCCTCCGAGAACGCTTGGGCGTAGCTTGTGATTGATTTTTGGCAACGGCATCCGTACCCAGTTGGTTTCGATGAAAACTAACGCTTTCCTTGCGAAATTTATTGGAGATCGAAACGATTATTACGAACAAAAATATTTTCATCAAAAGATAACGTGCCACCTTGAACGATTAAATCTAAATGATGGCTGCCGATTGCCCCCCCACCTAACCCAAGGTGCAAGCCAGGATGCCGCTCTTCAAAACCTGCATTTAAGCCATAAAGCCGTTTGACACCGCAATTGGTGCCGATACCAAACTCTTCAATAACACTGTTGCTTGGGTTTGCAGATAGATACTTATCAAAATCTTGCGAAAAATTGACATCATGACATTTAAAATCAATGACTTTGCTATCTTTGATGGTCATTTTAAAAAAATCTTTCACTATTCCATACTTAATGGCAAAGGGAATTGTGCTGAGAAAAGTCCCACTGAATATAATATCACCTTCCAATTTATGGAATTTTGTTGCAATTTCCCCCGGCGTTAAATCATAGTTTCCTGAACCATCAATAGAAGTCCATGACTGATTTTCATTCATTGTTGCAACTAGCGAATAATCATTTTTCTGTTTAAAAATAACTTGCTTACTTATTACTGCATGCGCTATTAGTAACTTATTTCTATTTTTAATGATATCGATATCTTCGGAAAAAGATTCATAGAAATGATTGCTGTAATCTTTGAATAAAATGGATTTACTCCAATGCTTTTGCATTATTTTCTTTATTGGTGCAAGAAACTTAGGGCCGGCAGAACTAAATGGTTTTAATGTTGATGAAAGATAAAAAAACATAAAAGCATCGCATTTTTCAATTTCTTCTATTAAAACACCTGATGGCGATTCATTAAGTGGTAAAGAGCGAATATCCAATAAAGGTAATGTTTCAGAAATTTTGATAATATTTTTTACGATTTCTTTATGGCTTTCATCCCACCCAATCAACAAGTGAATAATCTCTGCATTATTTGCTTTTTCCTTGACAGCGGGATGGTTAAATAAACAAAACAACATATTCATTATGCTTTTGTTTTCTTCATCATTTAATTGCATGATAACCTCGTAATGATAACCTTATCACTAATAGCAAAAAATTAATCAGAAACGAATTTACCCAGCCACATGATTGCCAATCACTCAAAGTTTATTTCAAATTAATGAATCTGAGATTCTTTGGGTATTAAGGTAAACATGTAGCTGGAGTTAATATACGACGATTATAAATACATTACCATTGTAATATTAAAGCTATAGAAGATTTAAACAGGCCACATGGTAGTCCCGAATGGGATGACTGCTTTTTCCTGTATGATTTCAACTGCCGCTTCAAACGTTTCTTCTTCAAGCCATTCATTTAAATCGATATTGCTGTTTTCCATAATTACCTCTTTCTATATTTAGAATCAAATGGAATAGAGAATTATTTTAAAATATATGTTTTAAACTATGTTATTTTTAAGTGACTGAAATAACATTACTAACAACACAAAATTACAACCAGAACAAAATCAATGTATATCACGATATCTAAATAAACATTCAATAAACGAACTATTCTACATTTGTAAAATTATGTTGTGCCGCCATAACTCTCCAGATGCCCCCTTGCACTTTCCATGACGATCCACCACTTAATTTAATGACTACTTGATTTAATTTCTGGTGAATAAATTAACGCACATTAAAAATATTGATAGATACTTTTCAAATGATTTCTAAAATTTCCCTACCAAACTCCATTATTGTAAAAATGCCGCCCTGATTTTCGCATTACTTTTTCATTAAAAATGAAAGTTCAAAACATTATTAATTACTTGACCAACAAATTTAATTAAGAATAAATAATATTAAGCCATTTACAAATAGCCAATTATCACAATTTAAATAACATTAAATAATAATTAACTGTATGAACGAATAGGAAAATATTTACCATTTAGGGGTATTTGCATAAATATAAATAAACATATAAAAACCCGGAGATTTATTTCATGAATTTGAATAAGACAGCACTTGCTGTCGTTCTTGGCCTAACTTTATGCCAAGGCGTAACTCAAGCAGCTCCAACACTTTCTTTGAATAACACACAAGCAGAAAGCATTGCACAAAACAATAATGCTTGGGTTGAAATCAATACCACAACTTTCGAAAACAATATCCACACACTGCAAAAAACACTAAATAAAGACACTAGAATGTGTGTAGTTTTGAAAGGAGACGCTTATGGTCATGGTATCGGTCTGTTGATGCCATCCATCATTAAAACAGGTATACCATGTGTAGGGATCACCAGTAACGAAGAAGCGCGCATCGTGCGTGAAAGCGGCTTCAAAGGCCAGCTTATCCGTATCCGCACAGCCGATGTGAGCGAAATTGAAAGCACACTGGGCTATGATATGGAAGAAATGGTCGGTGATCTGGAACAGGCGCAGGCTGTTGATGCCCTGGCTAAAAAACGCGGCAAGCAACTGCGTGTGCATCTGGTACTGAACACCGGCCTGATGAGCCGTAATGGTCTGGAAATGAAGACCGAACAAGGTAAACAAGATGCATTGAAAATCGTGCAGTTGCCTAACCTGAAGCTGGTCGGCATCATGAGCCACCACGCTCTTACCGATCTGGATGTCATTCGTGCAAGCATCAAGAACTTCAAAGAACAGACTTCTTGGCTGATCAAAACAGCCAAACTGAACCGCAAAAACATCACCTTGCATGCATCAAGTTCTTTTGCATCCGCCAGCATCCCTGAAGCACAATTCGACATGGTACGCGTCGGTAGCGCACTTTACGGCGCCCTGAGCGACAGCCATCCAGAATACAAGCCGTTGCTCGAACTGAAAACCCGTGTTGCGTCTGTTAAATCATACCCACAAGGCAATGGAGTCAGCTACGACAACACTTACATCCTCAAGCGTGATTCCAAACTCGCTAACCTGCCGGTTGGTTTCTCTGATGGTGTCAGTTCCAACCTGTCGAACAAGGCTTATGTTTTGATCAACGGGCACCGTGCACCAATCATCGGCCTCATTTCCATGAATACCACTATGGTCGATGTGACTGATCTGCCTGATGTGAAGGCCGGCGATGAAGTTGTTATTTTCGGTAAGCAACAGAATGATGAAATCACTCAATCTGATATTCAGAAATGGAGTGGCATGCACATTGTTGAGCTGACTTCCATTTGGGGAATAACCAATCCAAAGATTACTGTGAAAGCCCCCTAATCCACAGTGTCATACCCTACGGATTTTGGGTTGCATCAAGGTGGCAAGAGAGACCCCCGATGATCGGATGAATGGGTGCCGCCGGCAAAGAGGCAGCCAGAAAAACAGCGGGGACAGGCAGGCATAAATGGCACCGGATTATTCTCATAACTAGTGGTTAGCAACCTCTTCACATTAAAAACACAAAACAGTTCGTGATCATGATCTCTTTATTTTCACGCCAGAACAGCCTAATATCATTTTAAACACTTTGAAAATAACACCCCCCTCCTTGTGATGTGGGGTGTTATTTTGTATTGAGCCTAATTTGGAGCGTGGTATGAAAAAACCTAAAATTATCATTAATGAACTGGATGCAGAACGTTTAGATTCTCTGTTGGAACAACCTGCGTTTGCCAACACCAGCATCGCAGAAGCCTTGAATGAAGAGCTGGATAGAGCGGAAATCGTGCCTCCGGTTGATATTCCGGCTGATGTTGTCACCATGAACAGTGAAATTCGCTTTATCGATTTGGGCAGCAATGAAGAGCGCATTCGCACATTGGTCTATCCGGCTTCCCTGAAAGACAGCACACAACATCTGTCAGTCATGGCCCCTTTGGGTGCCGCACTTTTAGGTCTTCGGGTCAACGATGAGATTACATGGGAATTGCCAAACGGCGAACAGACCCGCATAAAAGTATTAGAAATACTTTATCAACCAGAAGCTGCAGGTGAATATCACCGTTAATTCCAGCCAGCTCAGTTAAACTGAACTGGCTGCTGTTGATTGAGTATCCCTATTGACCGGCGATACTCATTTCCGGCAGCAACACCGAACCACACTGAATATTGCTGCGTGTTTCGATATCATTGCCAATTGTGACCATATTTGCCCACATATCTTTCAAGTTGCCTGCGATGGTGATTTCACTGACAGGATATTGGATCTCGCCATTTTCAACCCAGAAACCGGATGCACCGCGGGAATAATCCCCAGTGACCGCGCTAACGCCCTGCCCCATCAATTCTGTGACAATCAAGCCGGTGCCCATTTCACGCAGCAAACCGTCAAAATCCAGCCCTTGGCCTGCGATATGCCAGTTATGAATTCCTCCGGCATGGCCTGTGTTCACCATTCCCAGCTTACGGGCAGAATAGGAAGTCAGCAGCCAAGTCTGCAAAATTCCTTCTTTAACAATATCACGTGGCGTAGTACGCACACCTTCGCTGTCAAATGGAGTGGAAGCCAGACCGCGCAATAAATGCGGTTGCTCAGCAATGGTCAGCCATGAAGGCAGGATCTGCTTGCCCAGG
Organism: Xenorhabdus santafensis; assembly: GCF_033949405.1. Classification (NCBI taxonomy): domain Bacteria; kingdom Pseudomonadati; phylum Pseudomonadota; class Gammaproteobacteria; order Enterobacterales; family Morganellaceae; genus Xenorhabdus; species Xenorhabdus santafensis. Next base: position 45,804 of record NZ_VCDN01000060.1, read on the forward strand.
CTATCCAACAAGAAAGAAGACTTACGGTAAATGCTGCTGCCGCTGATTGCGCCAACCAAATGACCGAACAAGCCCGTAGCGACTTCCGCAGAGAAGATAACCGGAGCTTTCATTGTAGGTAATTTACGCGCACCAAGACGTGAAAGCGTGCGGCGGGCACACTCCTGACCAACCCACTCTGGCGATTTCAGCTCATCAAGATGGCGGCTCATCGTATAAGCGTAATCACGCTCCATGTTGCCATTTTGCTCCGCGATCACACAGCTCGACATCGAGTGACGACTTGAGCAGTAGCTTTGCAGCATGCCATGACTATTGCCAAATACCCGAATGCCATAATGACTATTAAAACTGCCACCTTCAGTATTGGTAATACGTTCATCAGCCTGCAACGAAGCTTGTTCTGCGCGAGCAGCCAATTCAATGGCCATGTCTGCATTCAGGTCAGCGGGATGAAAAAGATCCAGTTCCGGTGCTTCAAATGCCAATAACTCCTTATCTGCCGGGCCGGCACAAGGGTCAGGAGAAGTATAGCGGGCGATATCAATGGCGGCCTGAACAGTACGGGCAATGGCTTCAGGGCTTAAATCTGTTGAGGAAGCACTGCCTTTGCGCTGCTGGTGGTAAACGGTGATCCCCAGCGCACCGTCGCTGTTGAACTCAACATTTTCGACTTCACTGAAACGGGTACTGACGCTAATCCCCGTGGTTTTATTGACCGCGACTTCCGCAGCATCACAACCGGACTTCGCTAATTCCAGAGCATGGGCAACCGCATCTTCCAGTTGCTTGCGTTGCTCTGTGATTTGTTGATTAGTGACTATCATTAATTAACCGTAATCCATTGAATTAAAGATGAAATTCGTCAGAAAAAATGCCTTATTCCGGTTCATCGCATTAATGCCGAGTGGTAATCAGGCAATTTTCCCAGTTACAATACACAATATTAGGATGTTAACACCCACCGGACGATAGGTCATTCTCCAAAACGCACCTTACCCGGCCTTTTTAGAAGGAAAACGATTATGGCAAAGCAGCCTGAAGATTGGCTCGACAATTATCCTGCTGAAGAGGAAGAAGAAGAGATAATTTGGGTCAGCAAAAGTGAAATTAAGCGGGATGCTGAAATACTGAAAAAACTGGGACTAGAATTAGTTGAGCTTAGTAAAAGCCAACTGGAGCGGATCCCGCTGGATGAAGATTTGCTGGCTGCCATTGAACTGGCGCAGAAAATCAAACGTGAGGGTCGTCGTCGCCAATTGCAGCTGATCGGTAAACTGCTTCGTGCCCGTGATCCTGAACCTATCACCATTGCGCTGGATAAACTGAAGAACCGTCATAACCAGCAAGTCGTTATATTGCACAAGCTGGAAGAGTTGCGCGATAAGCTGCTCGAAACTGATGATGCCTTCGAAGAAGTTATTGCACTGTATCCGCATGCAGACCGCCAACAACTTCGCACTCTGGTTCGCAATGCGAAAAAAGAGAAAGCGGCGAACAAACCACCGAAGTCTTACCGTCAGATTTTTCAATATTTGAGAGAATTATCTGAAACAGAATAACAAAAAACGCATCTGGCATTTATGCCAATGACAAACCGCCCTGAAAAGGGCGGTTTACTCAATCATCATATCGTCTTATAGATCTGGCTTTAAGGGAATCGACATTTCATGTCGGAAAATATTTCCTGCATCAAATAAAGTTTTTACTTCAATTAATTCCTGTGAAATTTTTTCCCCGTAGTATAGTTCCATCCATTTGGCATCAATAATCACAGTATCTTGTAATTTATCGTTATTCTTGAACGTATTATTACTGACAAACCCTTCATAACAATGACCACCACTACGAATAGTAATTCTTTTTCCGTTATTGAATACCGCGGCATAGGCAGCATCGCTAACTTCTACTTCATTTTTACAAATAAAAACACCAGCAACATCATTATCTTTATCAGGCCAACGAAGATTAAATCCTTTTTTCAATGGGTTAAATCTAATGTCATTCTTATTTATATAATTATCTGCCATATTACCCCCGATAAATAAATTTTTTATTTATTAAACATAAAAAATCTAATTACTCTTATTTAATGAGATAATTAATATAAAACATCACCACTGTATGAAAAATAATATATTAGAAAAAGATGACACCTCAAATAACTATATGGCTAAAGTTTAATTAAAACAATTAACAAAATTATAATTTTAAAAATTAAATATATATGTTGCTCAAAAATAAAGTTATATGAATTTATTATATCCAATGGGATAAAATTACAGAGTGACGGCAAATAGGCGGGTTTTTAGGCGTATAGGAAACTGGTTATATTAGATTGACTTAAGTTAACAAATAACCTTTAATGTTAGCAAATTGTGAAAATCACGATATAGAACAATTGGATAAATATTCTGCGACATGAAGTCACTTCACTTTGCTAATCCGCTCCATACAAATAAATACAAAGGATGTCTCAAATGCCATTAGTTATTATTCCGGATGATTATCAGAAAGCCACAAAACAAATTCAATCGTTATATCAAAACAGTGATTTTGAAGTCGTTTGCCTCGGAGCCTTGGATAGAGATCCTAAAGCAGAAGAGTTGTTGTCTAAAGCTGATGCGCTAATTCTGATCCGGGAAAGAACCCTTATTGATGAGAAATTCCTGTCCAAAACTCCCAATTTAAAACTGATAAGCCAGACAGGAAAAGTGGCTTACAACATCGATCTGGAATTGTGTAAACAACGGGGCATTGCCGTTGTTGAAGGCATCGGTTCACCCGTTGCCGCAGCAGAATTAACTTGGCTATTGATTCAAAGTTCCATTCGCCGGTTTACCCCTTCGGTAGAAATGATGAAAAAAGGTTTCTGGCAAACTGAATTTGGCGATACGGTTGCGGGGAAAACACTGGGAATTGTCGGTTATGGCAAGATAGGCCAGCTTGTTGCCAAATATGCCCAAGCATTCGATATGAAAGTACAGGTTTGGGGATCAGAGCGCGCCCAGAACCAAGCTCGTCAGGAGGGGTTACACGTTCCTGAATCCCGTGAGGTGTTTTTCCAGACTTCAGATGTAATCACCCTGCATCAGCGGCTGGTCAAAGCAACTGAGGGCGGCATTACCTTCAACGATCTGATCAACATGAAACCCACCGCCGTATTGGTCAATACTGCCCGCTCTGCATTGATTGAAAAAGGTGCATTAGAAAAGGCCCTCGACTTAGGCACCCCTGGCTTTGCAGCTCTGGATGTTTTTGATAGCGAACCGATTTGGGATTCAGAACATCCATTATTGAAACGGGATAATGTACTTTGCAGCCCACATATCGGCTATGTCACTAAAAGCTGTTATAACATCTATTTTGATAGCGCATTTAAGAATGTTGAAAAATATTTTTACGGTGATGAAAGTCACGTGATCAATAAATAAAATTCACTGTCGTTCTATTCTCCATTTTTTCTTTACTATAAAATGGAGAATAAATTATCCATATTAAACAGCAACATATTTAACTCCCGCAATCTTATTTCTTTTATTATTATCTCCCCCAAGACTTCTTAATCTTTAACAAAATAACAACCAAAGCTATTTAACTTCATTTCATTGACAGTACAGGATTCTTTTTTACAAAAAAACACAAAACATTCAAAACAATATTGATAGAGTAAATTGGTCGTCAACAACTCATTTTTATCTTAATTACCTTATTCATAAAAAGAATATGAATAAATAGCACATGAATAAAGAGAGGTTAAAGTGAAATTAAATTATTTTTTCACCAATGAATTGCCTAATATAATAAAATTAAAAGAAAATCTATATTGTGTTTATTTCCCCCTTATGAAGCTCCTTCCGGCAAAATATATACTTAACGAAGCAGAAGAAAAAGGATTGTTACAGAAAGGGGATAAGATCGTAGAAAGCACATCAGGAACATTTGGGTTGGCACTCGCTCTCTTGTGTGCTGAGCGCGGCTACAATCTAATACTGGTTGGCGATTCTTCTATCGATAGTTATCTGTCTGCAAGGCTAAAAAATCTTAATGTACGAATAGAACTTATTGATAAAACTATTGAAGAAAAAGAAGGGCCACAAAAAGCCAGGCTTGAGAAAGTCAATGAGATTGTTGCCCAAGAAAATGCATTTTGGCCACAACAGTATTTTAATCAAGGAAATATAAAGTCTTATCAAATCGTTGCAGAGACTATTCATCAGGTGTTAGGTCATGTTGATATTCTTTGCGGGACAGTAGGAACAGGTGGCTCAATATCCGGGATCTCTAAAGGTTTCAGGGAATATAATAGCCAACTTTTCACTGTCGGAATCGATACACACCATAGTGTGCTCTTTGGTCATAAAAATGGAAAAAGGTTATTAAGGGGATTGGGTAACAGCATTATTCCCGGCAATATTTTATATGAGGAATTCAATGAAATACATTGGGTTAGTGCCGCAGAGGCTTTTCTTTCATCCCGGGAAATTTATAAACAACACGGCTTGTTTATGGGAGGAACCAGTGGGGCGGCTTATTTGGTCGCTAATTGGTATGCCCAAAATAATCCTGACAAAATCATCATTACCGTTTTCCCAGACGAAGGGCATCGCTATTTTGATACGATTTACAATGATGAATGGGTTAAATCCATTCCCAACTGGAACAAAACCCCCTTCGATGAGCTTGCGCCCATAGCCGTAAAATATCCCGATGAAGAATTACAAAATTGGTCAATGTTCAACTGGAATAGAAGGGAACGCATGTAACTCAAAGGACGAAAGATTAACAAATGAAAATCTTATTAACCTTAAAGAACAAAACGATTAGCCGACTTTGGTCAGCCATGACTCTCGCCAGCATTGGTGCTGAAATCTATGCGTTCGCGATTGTCTGGATAGCCACGGAACGGTTCGGTAGCCAAGCTGGCTACCTTATTTCGTTGCAGGCGGCGGTCATGATAATTGCAGCTTTGACTGCGGGCATGATCACGGAAGGGTTTTCCAGCAAATCAATGATGCTCCTCTCCGATTTGGTCAGGTTTATCGTCACATTATTGCCTTTTATCAGTTGGTTGCTGACAGGCTCTTTACCCACCAGCCTGCTGATTGCCGCCATTGTTGTTACATCCTATTTCAGGCCCGTTTTTGATCCTGCGATGATGTCGGTGCTGCCGGGGATTTCAACCGACCGCTCTTTATTGCAGGCAACAAATGGTTTATTTGATATTGTCCGGAGAATTGCCCGTGTAGCAGGCCCAACAATTGCAGCATACCTGTTTACCAAAATGCCCATATATAATTTTTTTGCTTTTAATGCAGCAACTTACCTTGTTTCTGCCATCTTTATTCTCAGCGTATCCCGTGAACTGAATCATATTCATGCCAATCAGCCCCGTGCCATTCATCACGGTTCATTTATATCGCGCAACATTGCCATCACCAAGGCAGGTTTTAAAGCCCTGAACCAAAAATCTGCCATTAATTATCACCTTATTGCATATGCTATTTGTAATAGCGGTTGGTATATCAGTTTAGTTGTCGGGCTGGCATTGAAAGTCCGTCAGGATTTTCCGGATAAATCAGAATATTTCGGCTATATCCTAGGTATCTATGGGCTTTTCAATGTGTTGTCCAATCTCGTTGTTTCTGAAGTGAGGATCTCAAAACCGATACGTGCCATGTCTATTGGGCGCTTTCTTTCTGGATGTGCCCTGTTTTGCATGGCGTTCAGCAATAGTATTGGGATGATGATGTTGTTTGCGGCCATTGCGTCCATTGGCGCACCAATCACTCAGATCCCTCTGGCAACATTGATGCAAACGCACTTCCAGAAACAAGACATTGACAAAGTGTTCCGCTGCCGTTTGTTTTATGAACAGCTATTTATCCTTCTCGTCCTGCTTATCGCGCCGAAACTAATTGAGATATTTAGCCTTCATGCCGTTATGGTCGGTTCATCCTTGCCCTATATCATTCTGGGAGCATTAGGGTTTTTTATTACGCGGGAGATGTTATCGGAGAAGTGACAATAAGGAATATCCACGTCGATTTATTGAATGATTTTGTGCAGAAAGACTCCCCATGCCAATAAAATGGGGAGTCGCAATCAGGGGACAACATTTAATTGATGATATCAAAGCGCAATTCCCCTTCCAGCTCTTCTTCCGCTTCTTCAAACAGCAATACCAACGATGCAAAACGCGCCCGTTTCTGCGAAGTCAGGTGAACAAAGTTGATCTCGGCAGGTAACGCAATGGCACCCGTCACGACGTCCCACAGCGCATCCAGATTATCCCCGAAATCATCCCCAAGACTGAAGCACACTTTGAATTCACGATAGAAAGTGGCTAAGTCAGGGATTTGGTCAAAATCAAATTCCGCCTTTTTCATATCATCATTCCAACCGAGTGAAGTTTTTGTAGTGATCAACCGTCAGGTAAATCAGGCCATCATTAGAATAAAGCAACCGATCACTGCCTCTGTGCCCGCATCGATAATTCACATCCGCTTCAAACCACTTACGTCCGTGTTCTGACGGTAATTTGTTTTCACGGTTAGAGAAGTTATCGCCGCCAATCGCCCTGCCCGGCAAAACATCGCATAAATTACCCCGGCGTGCTTCCCAACCAAGACTGCGCGCCTGTTTCTTCGTGATGTAGTAATCAGGCAATTTATGGTGCTGCCGGAGATAATCTGCGACCCGATTTTGTTCGGTCAAAACATCAATTTGCTGGGACGATGCACTCTCTGAGGCCATAATATGCTGTGAGGGTTTATCTGTACCAAACGGTATTAACCCTTTGGTAAAGGCACCATACACCACAGCCAGAATCAACAATACAACCGCTAGCATGCTCTTTTTCATGATGACCTCAACTCATCTATGTATATGCCCAATGGATTTCAAGCCGCATCGCGGCGGCAAGACAATGACAAATTCGTCGGGAACGAATTTGAGCAGCCAACAAAGAGGCGACTTGAAAGACGAAGGGTATTTATCAGGCTGTCCCACCAACGGTCAGATTATCCAGTTTCAAGGTTGGTTGCCCAACACCCACTGGAACACTTTGGCCTTCCTTACCGCAAACACCCACACCTTTGTCGAGAGCTAAATCATTTCCAACCATTGAAATTTGTTGCATAGCTTCAATGCCTGAACCAATCAACGTTGCACCTTTCACTGGTTTGGTAATTTTACCGTTTTCAATCAGATAGGCTTCTGATGTTGAGAAAACAAACTTACCGGAAGTGATATCAACCTGACCACCACCAAAATTAGGGGCATACAGACCATTATCGACACTCGCGATAATTTCTTCCGGCGTAGAATTACCCGCCAGCATGTAAGTATTGGTCATACGAGGCATCGGCAGATGCGCATAAGATTCGCGGCGGCCATTCCCGGTGGGAGCCACGCCCATTAAACGTGCATTGAGTTTATCCTGCATATAGCCTTTCAGAATGCCGTTTTCGATCAATACGTTGTACTGACCCGGAACACCTTCATCATCGATAGCCAATGAACCACGACGCCCTTCAATTGTGCCGTCATCCACCACCGTACACAGTTCAGAAGCTACTTGCTGCCCAATCTGGCCGGAGAAAACAGAAGTTCCGCGACGGTTGAAATCACCTTCCAAACCATGTCCCACGGCTTCATGCAGTAAAACGCCGGGCCAACCCGCGCCCAATACAACTGGCATGGTGCCCGCAGGGGCTGCAACTGCCGATAAGTTGATCAGAGCCATGCGAACAGCTTCACGGGCAAACTGTTCTGCCAGAGTCTGGCCATCTTCTGTTTGCAGGAAATATTCGTAACCGTAACGGGCACCACCACCGCTGCCGCCGCGTTCACGCTTGCCATTGTCTTCCACCAGTACACTGACGGAAAGGCGAACCAGCGGGCGGATATCCGCAGCCAGTGTGCCGTCGGTCGCTGCCACCAGCACCTGCTCATAAACACCGCTCAGGCTGGCATTCACTTCTTGCACGCGCGGGTCTTCCGCCCGTGCAATTTGGTCAACCCGGTGTAGCAGCGCGATTTTTTCCTCGCGGCTCATACTCTGTAAAGGATCCAGCGCCGGATAAAGGGCTTTATTCGTTACTGCACCCAAAGTATGGGCAACACCATTACCAGTCTCCCTCACGATGCTGCGCGCTGCCAGGGCACTTTGGTTCAGTGCGTTTAACGTAATTTGATCCGCGTAAGCAAACCCTGTTTTTTCCCCGCTGACTGCGCGAACACCGACACCCTGATCAATATTATAGGAGCCATCTTTAATAATGCGGTCTTCCAGCACCCATGTTTCATGGTAGCTCGATTGGAAATAGAGATCGGCATAGTCCAGGCGGCGTTCTGCCAATTGGCCCAGAACAGAAAATAAGTCTTGATGATTCAGATTATTAGCAGCCAGTAAATGTTCACTGACATAAGTTAAACTCATAGTGATTACTCTTTACCTTAATTTGTATTCTTTTTTATTAAAGAAGTCAGTTGTGGACGGAACCGATTATGTTTCACCACTTTGATCTGCTCACGCATGTGGGTCAAGCTGTCCCGCCGGATATTAAGTTGCAATGCGCTGACGGTCAGGGAATTTTTCTTGATGACTTCCCCCCAGCCACTCACTGCCATTGAATGCCCCCATGTTCTGCGAGAGCCATGTACGCCGACCTGCGCCGGAGCCAAAATAATGCATTGGTTCTCAATGGCACGGGCTCTCAGCAGCGGTTCCCAATGTGCCTTTCCGGTCAACCGGGTGAAAGCGGCCGGAACGGAAATAAGCTCAGCCCCTTGCTCACGCAACGCCTGAAATAGCCCGGGAAAACGTAGATCATAACAGATAGTCATGCCCAAACGACCGACTGGTGTATCAACAACAGTGATATGTTCCCCACGTTGGTAAATTGTGGATTCGTTATAGGCACCATGCTCATCATTGATATTGACGTCAAACATGTGGATTTTATCGTAGCGGGCACGGATTTCACCCTGATCATCAAACAACAGGCTACTGCTCGTGATGCGTGTCGGATCTTCACGGCTGATCAGCGGCATAGAGCCAATCAGTAACCAAACGCCATAACGCTGTGCCATCTCGCCCACAGCTTGCTGCAATGGCCCATTTCCCTGTATTTCTGCATGCTCGCGGTAGGTATCAGCATCAGCGAACAACAACGCATTTTCCGGGGTCAAAACCAGCTTGACTGTCTCTGGCAGCTGCTTAATCTGTTGTTCAATTTGCGCTAAATTATATTTAACATTTGTCCCACTGCATAATTGTAAAAGTGCAACATTGATGTTTCTCATGACCCTTTATTCTCCTTAAGCTGACGTAAGACTTCATCAATTTTCGGCTGTTCAAGGCTGCCAGTTAACCGATAACGGATCACCGATATTTTGCGCCACAGCGGCCCCAATGCTTTTGTTGCTGCAAAAACTGCTGCACCAACCACAGGATTAACGGCAAAAGCTGTCGCGACTCCAACCGTTGTTGATATTTCAGGTGTGATCACGAGATCCATATTGATCTGGCGATGAACTAAATCTACCGAACCTTTGGCATTGATATCTGCTGCCAATCCGTCAATGACGAAGTTATCGGTATCAATAACACCACGTTTTACGGTCGCATCTCCACGGATAGAATCAAAGTTGAAATCATTACTGAATGTGTCACTGAAATCCAACTGTAATTTACGCAACAAGGCATCAAAACTGACAAGCCGCAATAACTGCCCAGCTCTGCCACCCCCCAGTTTGGAAATAGCCCCTTTTTTCATCTTTCCGTTCAATGTGCCATCCAGCGTTTTCAAGTCTGGCTGCCACGGGACATCCTTCCACTTCAAATTAAAATCAAACGTAAAAGGCGCATCAATAATCGGGACGATAAAACCCAGATAAGCAGCCATGTCATCGAATTTTTTTCCTGAGAATTGCCCTGTGGTTTGAGTATAACTCTCCGTATTATTTTCATGCCAACGCGCGGATAAGGTCAATTTTCCCGCATCATTTTCTATCAGGCCGTGGGACAGCACCAAGGCACCACCTTCTGGTTTAAGAGAAGCTGAGATTTTGCCAAGTTTCAGCCCGGCAACCCAACATTCTGTACACTCCACATCCAATGCCGGCCAGCTCTCCAGAGAATAGTGGATAGCCGGGGATTTATCCGATACGAGTTTATCACCATCAGCCAATGTGTTTGGCCCAAACAGGGGATCGTAATAAAGGTAATTGATCGATGCCTGCATCTGCTTGTTGCTTTGAATCAACAAACTGCCGTCAATATTTTCTCCTACCGCACTTACCTTCATGCCATCCGCTTGTTGCATGATATTAAATGTAAGCTGCTGCCAATGCTGACCCACCAAATCCAACGAAGGCAATGAAATTTCTGCGGCATTGGGTAACATTAAGACCGAATTTGACGATGATCCCCAATTAAGCGGTTTAACCAATGCCAATAATTCTTCGCCATTGATGGCGGGCAATTTCAATGACAACAACGATTTTTCCGGCAAATCTGGGATCCCTTCACCATCCGTCAGCAGAATGCCCCGCTGCAATCGGACATGTTGTTTTCCCAATTCCCATTGGCTATTGAAAGCATATCGTTTACCGATGCTGCCTTTCATCCGGAGCTGCTCCATACCACCATCAGCAAGGATATTAACTCTATTCCAGTTGCGTAGGGTTTCTGTATTCAATGCCGGCAGTGTACTGTTGATATGTGACAAATCAGCATCCATCTCAACACGGAATTTCACCCCATCCTTTGAAGATGCATTTCCTGCCGGCATATCACCCGAAGGTATGCTGATATTGACTTTGCCCTTCCAGTTCAGTGCCCCTGATAATTGACGGCGGATCACTGCCGGCAGTTCCGGCAATGTTTTCGCCGCCCAATGCGCATCCAAATTCACATCGACCTGATACTGCTTTGGCAAATCTTGCGTTGAAAACCGCAGGGACAAAGGCTGCCCAAACCATCTGGCAGACAGTCTGTCGCTTGTTAAGTTGCCATTGTCAAAGCGGAATTTTCCGCTGAGATGTTCCATATGGCTGTTCAGTGGCTTGATGAACAAATGGGTATCTTTTAGCGCAACCTCGCCACTCGCCCTGACTTCACGATGATCCAACGGAATATCCAGATGGAGCTTGCCATCAACTTTGCCATCAAGCTGCAAACTTTCCAGTGTGCTGCCTATCGATTCTGACAGCGGGCTGTGGCTGAAGTAATTGTGGATCCCCTTTCCATCACCCGATATTTCAGCATCAATAAACAGGTTATTCTGATCATAATCGGGAAGCTGTACAGAAACTTGGCTGGCGTCAACTTTACCCAGTTTTATTTTCGGTGCCTGCATCTGTAATCCGTTATTCTGGAAATTCAGATCAACATCCAAATCAAACAGGGCTGGCCAATCGGGTTGATATTGAAAGGTTGCTTGGCGTACAGGTGCAAAAACCTGAAATTGCCCGTTGCCCTGCTTAAAGGGAAAATCATGGGGATTGCCGCGGAAAACCAACGTGGCATCATCTATCTTCCCCTTGATTAAGGAGCTGGTCAGATAGTCAGTCAAAGACTCTCCCATCAGAGTCTTGGGAAAATAGCGCCATGCTTCCCCCACATCATTGACTTTAATTCCCGCGAGAATCTCCAGAACAGGCGACGCATTTTGTGGTTGCAGATAATGGAAATCACCTTTGACCCATAATGATTTTGCCTGCAAATCCAGCCCCCGACCCCATACGTTCATGCTGCCCTGTTCGTTATTCCAGCTCACCTGCCCTTCACTACTGGCAATATCAAGCGGAGCCTGAAACGCCGAGCCATAATCAATGACACTGTTTTTCAGGGCAAACGTGATATTTCCCTGCTGTTTATTGCCATCCAATACCCCGCTAAAATGGCTGACGGAAGGCAGATCTTTCCAACGCAACCAGCTGATATCTTGCCATGCCATGCGAATCCCGAGGTTATCGGGGAGGTCTGGCGTAATATCAAGGGCAAAATGGTTAAGCGTCCCTGTCGGTTTCCAATGCTGCCAATCCTTGACAATGTCTGGTGTCACGAATGAAAGTACCGGCAAGATTCCATTCAGGTGCTCAAGCTGAATATTATCGGCACGAATGCGCCAGTGATCTTTGTTTTGGTATTCCCGCGCCTGATTGATATACAAGGCCTTGATATGCCCCGCAGGCCACTGCCGCCCGTCAGTTTTTAGATTCTCCAGATTGGGAATATCAAACAGCCATCCTTCACCTTGGCGGCGCATTTGCAAGAGTAAATCGTTAACGGCGAGCTGATATTTATCTGCTCCCACATGCCAATTAGCTTCACCTTGCTTAAGTTGCAGGCGTCCGCTATCAATTCTCCCTTCTTTTAAGGTAATCCAGCTTGCCAAACTGAAATTGGCATTCTCCAGCCCCGTGTTATCTCTTAACCAGCGACTTAGCCACAACCGCATATCGATATCGTCGGCCTGCAAATAAATGACGCCATCGTTGATGGCGCCATTGCTCCCCGTCAAATCAAGTTTTACCTGAACGGCACCTTCCTGACCATTGATCGAAGACAGGCTGACACTCCCCTGTGCGCGGTGCCTTCCGTCTTTATTCAGCCATGTCAGTTTTGGCAACTGCAAATCGGCTTTTTCGCCGGAAGGCGTCAGAAAAGTCAGCCGGCTGTCATTGAGATCAAAATGGTTGAATTGCTCAAGAAACAGGGATGAAAAGCTATCTGGCTCGGAAAGCACACTGTTGCCATCATTCCTGAGCAAAGTCTTATCATAGTTCACCTGAAGCTGGTAAAAAGACAGATCACGAAAATACCAGCGCCGTTGCAAAAACGAGCGCCAGATATCCAAAGAAAGTATGATTTTTTTGGCCTGAATATCGGCATGCTCTGCTTTTGCGCTGATATCACGGATTTCCAGGCTGGGGCCGAATGATTCCCAACTTCCGCTGATATAGCCAATCTGGACAGGAATATCTGTCACGGCAGTTATTTTCTCAGCCAGTTGCTGACGGTATTCATTGATATGCGGCAGGAAAAAACGTAACCCGCTGACAAGCAAAGCCACCATGATAATGGCTATTGCGGCTGTCGCTAATAATATTCCCGGCAGTCGCTTCACGCATTTCTCCTTGGTTGTCAGCGTTATTTATCTGAAATAGGGTATTACCTGAAAATAGTTACCTAAAAATACTGTTCTGAAAATTGACTACCTGCAAAAACAGATGATTGGTGGAGCCATTTTTTACATCATGACAACGTCAAATTGTTCCTGATTATAAAGTTGTTCCGTCTGCACCTTGACCTGCTTGCCGACAAAAATCTCAACCTCTGCCAAGGCATGGGATTCATCTCCCTTTAAGGCTTCACTGACAGCAGGAGAGGCATAAACCAGAAAACGATCCGCTTCAATTGCCCGGTTAACACGCACTATTTCACGCAGGATTTCATAACATACGGTTTCGACCGATTTTACCGTGCCACGCCCCTGACAGGTTGGGCAGCTATCGCACAGGATGTGCTCGATACTTTCCCTTGTGCGTTTACGTGTCATCTCTACCAGCCCCAATTGTGAAAAACCATTGATGGTTGTTTTCACCCGATCTTTACTGAGTGCCAATTCCAGAGAAGCCAATACACGGCGACGGTGTTCTTCATTAGACATGTCAATAAAATCAATGATAATGATGCCGCCTAGATTGCGTAACCTTAATTGCCGGGCAATCGCTTGTGTTGCTTCAATATTGGTATTGAAGATGGTTTCGTCCAGATTGCGGTGCCCGACAAAAGCGCCTGTATTAATGTCAATGGTAGTCATGGCTTCCGTTTGGTCAATTATCAAATAACCGCCCGACTTTAATTCCACTTTCCGTTCCAGCGCCCGCTGAATTTCATTTTCCACACCGTACAGATCGAATATCGGTTGTTCTCCCTGATAATGTTCCAGCTTGGCATTCATCTCAGGGATATATTCATCAATGAATTCCTGCAATTGGATAAATGTCTGGCGGGAATCAACCCGGATGCGGTTAAGGGAAGAGCCGACAAAATCACGCAAAACACGCTGAGCCAGCGCCAATTCCCCATAAACTTTATTTTTAGTGATATTGCGTTTTTTACGCTCAATCACTTTGCTCCACAGGCGCTTCAGAAATGCGGCATCCTGCGCGATTTCTTCGGTTCCGACGCCTTCAGCAGCAGTGCGGATAATAAACCCACCATGCTCATCACAATAATCCTGAACGATGTTTTTCAGGCGTTCCCGCTCTTCTTCACTCTCAATACGCTGTGAAACACCAACATGGGAGGCACCCGGCATAAATACCAAATAACGTGATGGTAAAGTGATATCCGTCGTTAAACGAGCACCTTTTGTGCCAAGGGGATCTTTTACTACCTGAACAATTAAATCTTGTCCTTGCCGAACCAATACGCCAATATCCCGGGCGTGAAAATTCTTTTTCTCTTCACCTGCGATGCATTCTGTATGCGGCATAATGTCGGAGGCATGCAAAAAAGCGGCCTTTTCCAACCCGATATCAATGAAAGCTGCCTGCATTCCGGGTAAAACCCGGCTGACCCGCCCTTTATAAATATTCCCGACGATGCCCCTTCTGGCTTCTCTTTCAATGTGGATTTCTTGCAATATGCCGCCATCAATATAAGCAACCCGCGTTTCGGATGGTGTTACATTGACTAATAACTCTGCTGTCATGAATAGTTCTTCCCATCAGCTAACGCTAAAAATCGTGTGATTAATTCGTACGTTTCCACCAGTGGCAAGCCGACAACAGCATGGTAACTGCCATTAATTTTCCTGACAAAACAACCGCCTTTACCTTGAATGCCGTAAGCCCCGGCTTTATCCATTGGTTCCCCAGTTGCAATATATTCCTGTATTTCCTGCTGAGATAACTGGCGGAATGTCACATCCGTAATGACTATTTCGCTGAGGGTGTGTTGATTGCTTGATAAAGCGACAGCCGTTATCACTTGGTGGCACTGACCTGACAAACTTTTAAGCATTTCAGCGGCATGCTGTTGGTCACGGGGTTTTTCCAGAATGCGGTTATTCAACACAACTATAGTATCTGCCCCTAAAACAGGGTAATCCTGCGGTGCAATTGCCACACCCGCCTGTGATTTCTCTCTGGCTAACCGAGTAACATATTGCTGTGGAGACTCCCCTTCACGCCATTTTTCTTCGACCTGAGGTGCCAGAATCGAAAAATTAAAATCTAACAATCCCACCAGCTCGCGCCGTCTTGGTGAGCCTGAAGCTAAATAAATGGTTTTCATTGTGAGTCATCCTTTGAGCCTATTTCATTACGCTATTTTAGCCGTAATAAGCCCTTAATATCAGTTCATTAAATACAGAAAACCGCCTTTAACGAACTGAAAATTGACGGCGGATTTTCCGCATTAACAAGAATAGCCAAGGCCACAGGATACCATTCACCAGACCATTCCAGAATACTTCCGGATGGAAGGCAATTTTCGGTAATAAAGCGTGAGCGACAAAAACACAGAAGTTCGCCAAGGTTGAAAAAACCATAATAACCAGCGCTTGCTGCCAAAGTGCCATGTTGCGGATAAGCTGAAATTTGAAGGCCACCAGAAAACTGATAATGCTGAACGCCAAAGCGTGAGCCCCCAAAATACCACCGTTCAATAAATCAATAATAATGCCCAGCACAAACCCCGTGCCAACGCTGACACGGTGAGGAAGCGCAAGCAGCCAATAAATGAGGCACAACATCAGCAGAGTTGGCCGAAACATGAAGAACTGCTCCGGCCACGGCATGATTTGCAGCACTATCGCAATCAGGAAAGATAACCAAATGACCCAACGTCCTCGGCTATAATACTGGCTCATTAACGATTTCCTGTAGCTGTTGATGACGGCCTTGCCGATGGTTTTTCAGCGGATTTTGTTGCAGGAGCTGCCTGCCTGACCTCTTTTTCTTCTTTAGCTGATTCCGGTTTCAGTGGCTGTGATTCCGCTGGGTTTGGCAACACCTGTGGTTGAATCTGCATCAAGCGTTCATTGGCCGCACGGTATACTTCCGAAGGAGGCAATGGTTCAGATGGATTCTTGCCTGCGCCCCACAGCAGCAGCAAATAACGCAAACGTCGCAATTCAGCCAGCGGTCGAGCCTGAATCACTGCATGGGCTCTTTGGTTGTCGATTTTGACAGAAGAGACTACCGCCACAGAATAACCTTCCGGAAAACGGCCTCCCAAGCCCGATGTCACCAATACATCACCGACACGGATATCAGTGTCACTAGGCAGAGGTTCAAGCTGGAGATCATCTGTACATCCCGTACCGTTGGCAATAACACGAATATCGTTGCGCAACACCTGTACAGGCAGTGCATGAGTGGTATCACAAATCAGCAAGACCCGGCTGCTCAGTTGGCTGACAGAAATAACTTGCCCCACCACTCCCCGATCGCTGATAACAGGCTGCCCTTCATACACACCATCTTTAGCCCCCTTATCAATGACAACTTGATCACGGTAAGGCTCCATGCTCCCGGAAATCACCTGCGATACCATCATGTGTTCATCGCTGCGCAAAGGGGAGCCCAGCAACTCACGCAAGCGGGCATTTTCATGTTTCAGTTGCCCCAACAGCAGTAATTTGCTGTTCTGCAACCGCAATTCATTACGCAAGGCGCGGTTTTCCGAGTCGAGTTGACTGTGGCTGGTTAAAGATTCGGAAATACCATCCAGAAACTGGCGTGGCCCGTTGGCAAGGAAATAGAAAGGACTAACTGCCGTATCCATGTAGCTACGGACTTTATTAAAAACACCAAGGCGGCTGTCTACCACAATCAAAATAATGGCAATAATAACAGCAAAAAAGAGTCGTAATTGCAGAGAAGGCCCTCTGCTGAAAATCGGCTTCATAAATTGCGCATTGTTGAGCTGGGTTGTCTCATAAGTGGTAAAACTCCCGGGTAATCAGCAAGGAGGTAACAGCCAAACATGTCCACCTCCCAGCTTGCAGAGTTATTTTCAGTCTTCGCTGAACAGATCGCCACCATGCATGTCGATCATTTCCAGCGCCTTGCCACCACCACGGGCAACGCAAGTCAGTGGATCTTCAGCCACAATGACAGGAATACCAGTTTCTTCCATCAATAAGCGATCAAGATTGCGCAACAACGCGCCACCACCGGTCAATACCATACCGCGCTCAGAAATATCAGATGCCAATTCTGGAGGACACTGCTCCAGAGCCACCATGACTGCGCTCACGATACCCGTCAATGGCTCTTGCAAGGCTTCAAGAATCTCATTGGAATTCAGCGTAAAGCTACGGGGCACACCTTCTGCAAGGTTACGGCCGCGCACTTCAATCTCACGTACTTCATCTGTCGGATAAGCAGAGCCGATTTCATGTTTGATGCGCTCTGCCGTTGCTTCACCAATCAGGGAGCCATAATTGCGACGAACGTAATTGATAATGGCTTCATCAAAACGGTCACCACCGATACGGACAGAAGATGAATAAACAACACCATTCAGGGAAATAACAGCAACTTCAGTCGTACCACCACCGATGTCCACGACCATAGAACCCGTTGCCTCGGAAACAGGCAAACCGGCACCAATCGCTGCGGCCATAGGCTCTTCAATCAAAAATACCTCACGGGCACCTGCACTTTGGGCAGATTCGCGGATCGCACGGCGCTCAACCTGAGTCGCACCAACCGGTACACACACCAGCACACGTGGGCTTGGGCGCATGAAACTATTGTTGTGGACTTGCTTGATAAAATGCTGCAACATTTTTTCCGTAACATAAAAATCTGCAATCACGCCATCCTTCATCGGGCGGATGGCCGCGATATTGCCCGGAGTACGTCCCAGCATCTGCTTTGCTTCAAGTCCCACTGCTGCAACACTTTTTGGTGAACCGGCTCTGTCTTGACGAATAGCAACAACAGAGGGTTGATCCAATACTATTCCCTGACCTTTAACATAAATAAGGGTATTGGCAGTACCCAAGTCAATGGATAAATCATTGGAAAACATGCCACGAAATTTCTTTAACATAACGAAAGGATAATCCTGCAAGCTGGGGACGGAGATTGTCCGTCTACTCTACCAACCACATGAAGCAGCGACAAGGCGCATGATTAACTACTTTTACTACTTCAATAAAAGTGGCTACGTTATTCACATCAGAAACACGATATTCTACGTTACTTTTCTCTGACGGAGCAGAAAAAAACTGCATAAAAATGGGCTAATTTGACCAATAGCTTCATCACAGCATCCCAAAATGACCCATTTTGCGAAAAAAAGAACATTATAGTGCATATTGAAACGCAACCACCCCGCTTTTCTGGCCCTGACAACCACCCGCTGTAATTTCAGCAAATTCGGCTAGAATTTCTATTCTCTCAAAAATTTTATTCTTCCTGCGCAAGCAGAAAATAGCGCTCTATACTAAATAAAATTCATCTCGGAGCGTTATAACAGGCAATTCCATAATATTCCGTACTGTAACAATAGCTCAATGGTACAAAATATCCGCCATAATCATAGTTGACCCTACATTAATGACTATATAACCGAGGATAAGGTTCAATCGCGAGACTAAAGCCCACAAAATTCATCGCCGACAAAGTTGTAACTTGAAAGACAACGTTATATAGGCGCTATATAAAAGTAATAGATGAATTTCATGATATTACAGGCAAGATTTGCACAAATATTGCTATCTTTAACGGCAATCAAATAAATAA
The DNA here is from genome assembly GCF_033949405.1 of Xenorhabdus santafensis. Taxonomy (NCBI): domain Bacteria; kingdom Pseudomonadati; phylum Pseudomonadota; class Gammaproteobacteria; order Enterobacterales; family Morganellaceae; genus Xenorhabdus; species Xenorhabdus santafensis. Next base: position 64,584 of record NZ_VCDN01000060.1, read on the forward strand.
GGATTATTCTGAGCCTGCTGCCAAAACCTTTCCCCCTATTGTCACCTGTGTATTATTATCTTTTACCATGCCATCCTGAACAAAAATAAGTAATCTCAGTTTTACCACTCTCTATCACAATATTGCTGCTTATCCATTTCAGCTCATTCAATTTTATCTATAGTGTGATGATGCTTGACCAGTAAGCGCACCAGAGATATACCCAACACAGAAGGAATAATAATGAAGGCTTTATTACTTGACCAACGCGAAACGCTATTGGCATCTATTCAGGATATTGATGCATCCGAGCTGCCCGCAGGCGATGTCACTGTTGATATTCATTGGTCAACGCTCAATTATAAAGATGCCCTTGCCATTACTGGCAAAGGAAAAATCATCCGCCAATTTCCGATGGTGCCGGGAATTGATTTCTCTGGTGTCGTTCACCATTCTGAAAATCCCCGCTTTCATGTTGGTCAACATGTTCTGCTGACGGGTTGGGGAGTAGGGGAAAATCACTGGGGCGGGCTGGCGGAGCAGGCCAGAGTACCCGGTGAGTGGCTGACTCCCATACCACAAGGGTTAAATACCAGACAAGCGATGATAATCGGGACAGCAGGCTTTACCGCCATGCTTTGCATCATGGCGCTGGAACAGGGCGGTGTTACGCCTGAAAGTGGGGACATTGCCGTAACAGGAGCCAGTGGCGGGGTTGGCAGCACAGCGATTACTTTGCTGTCACAATTGGGCTATTCAGTCGTCGCAATTAGCAGTAAACTCAGCGCCCGAGATTATCTGCATTCCTTAGGGGCAAAAGAAGTCTTGCTTGCCAGTGATTTCAGCCAACCATCTCGGCCACTGGAAAAACAGCGCTGGGCTGGTGTGATTGATACGGTGGGTGATAGTGTACTGGCGGCTTTACTGGCCCAAGTGAACTACAACGGTACAGTCGCCGCCTGTGGTATGGCAGGTGGCAGCCAGCTTCCCACTACCGTGATGCCTTTTATCCTGCGCAACGTCCGCTTGCAGGGGATTGATTCTGTCACTGCAACGGCTTCAGAGCGTCCTGCCATCTGGCAAAGGCTGCAAACACTGCTGCCAGATACGTTCTATCAACAAACTGCCAATGAAATCACATTAAATCAAGTGATCGAATACGCCGATAAGCTGATAAACAGCCAGCTGACTGGCAGAACCGTGGTCAAGATTCGCTGATAAGACCAGTAATTAGCTGCTAAATGCTACGATTTGTTTATAATGTCGGGCTTTATCGCCAAATTTACAAATCTAGCGTTCAGAAAGAGATGACAAACCGTTGACATCGAGTTATCTTGAACGATTGTTGACAGATTGCCGGAGATACCAGCACAATGGCAGACAAGTTTCGCATTTTACTCTTGAACGGCCCCAACCTGAACCTGTTGGGAACACGAGAGCCTGAGACCTACGGCAAGTTAACACTTAGCGACATCGTTAACAAACTGTCAAAAGAAGCTCACCAATCGGGAATAGAGTTATCCCATCTGCAATCCAATGCAGAATCTGAACTGATTGAGAGAATTCATTCGGCGCGGGGAAATACAGATTTTATTTTGATTAACCCTGCGGCCTACACGCATACCAGCGTGGCACTACGCGACGCACTTCTGGCAGTGGACATCCCATTTATTGAGATTCACCTCTCCAACGTGCATGCCCGTGAACCATTCCGTCATCACTCATATCTTTCTGATATTGCAGTGGGCGTAATCTGCGGGTTAGGTGCCGATGGTTATAGTTTCGCATTACAGGCAGCGGTCAACCGCTTGTCAACATCCAACTAATTTAGACAAGAGTACGGAATCACACTCATGGATATTCGTAAGATAAAAAAACTGATCGAGCTGGTTGAAGAATCAGGCATTTCTGAACTGGAAATTTCCGAAGGTGAAGAATCGGTACGCATCAGCCGCACGCTGGCTGCACCAGCGATGCCTGTCACTCAGCAATACATTTCTGCCCCAGCTCAGCAGCCAATGCAAACTGCGGCGCCAGCTGCACCAGTTGCATCTGACGAACCTGCGCAGATCAGTGGCCATACTGTTCGTTCACCAATGGTTGGTACTTTCTACCGTTCACCAAGCCCGGATGCGAAAGCTTTTATCGAAGTTGGCCAGCATGTAAATCAAGGCGAAACTCTGTGTATTGTTGAAGCCATGAAAATGATGAACCAGATTGAAGCTGACAAAACGGGTGTAGTGAAAGCAATCCTGGTTCAGGATGGTCAACCTGTTGAATTTGACGAGCCATTGGTCGTCATCGAATAACGAGGCGTTTCCATGCTTGAAAAAATTGTCATTGCTAACCGCGGTGAAATAGCACTGCGTATCCTGAGAGCCTGTAAGGAGCTGGGGATCAAAACGGTTGCTGTTCACTCTTCGGCAGACCGTGATTTGAAACACGTCCTGCTGGCTGATGAAACTGTTTGCATCGGCCCTGCGGCTTCGGCAAAAAGTTACCTGAACATTCCTGCCATTATTTCTGCGGCGGAAATCACTTGCGCACAGGCTATCCATCCAGGTTATGGTTTCTTGTCTGAAAACGCAGATTTTGCCGAGCAAGTTGAACGTTCCGGTTTTATCTTCATTGGCCCGAAAGCAGATACTATCCGTTTGATGGGTGATAAAGTTTCCGCTATCAGCGCGATGAAAAAAGCAGGTGTTCCTTGTGTTCCCGGTTCTGACGGCCCATTGGGCGACGATGCCGAGAAAAACAAAACCATTGCAAACCGCATCGGCTATCCGGTTATCATCAAAGCATCGGGCGGCGGCGGCGGTCGTGGCATGCGTGTTGTACGCAGCGACAAGGATCTTGCTCAATCCATCGCCATGACCCGAGCAGAAGCCAAAGCTGCTTTCAACAACGACATGGTCTACATGGAGAAATTCCTTGAAAATCCACGTCACGTTGAAATTCAGGTTTTGGCCGATGGTCAGGGTAATGCCGTTTACCTGGCTGAGCGTGACTGCTCCATGCAGCGCCGTCACCAGAAAGTGGTGGAAGAAGCACCAGCACCGGGCATTTCATCCGAATTGCGCCGTAGCATCGGCGAACGTTGTTCCAACGCTTGTATCGAAATTGGTTATCGTGGTGCGGGTACTTTTGAATTCCTGTACGAAAACGGCGAATTCTACTTTATTGAAATGAATACCCGTATTCAGGTTGAGCACCCGGTCACAGAGATGATCACCGGTGTTGATTTGATCAAAGAGCAACTTCGCATTGCCTCCGGTCTGCCACTGTCCATCAAACAGGAAGATATCGAAATTCAGGGCCATGCCATCGAATGTCGTATCAACGCAGAAGATGCCAAAACCTTCCTGCCAAGTCCGGGCAAGATCACCCATTTCCACTCACCGGGTGGCTTTGGTGTGCGTTGGGAATCTCATATCTACGCAGGATATACCGTACCACCTCACTATGATTCCATGATTGGTAAGCTGATCACCTACGGTGAAACCCGCGAAGTGGCAATTGCACGTATGAAGAATGCGCTGGCAGAGTTGATCATTGACGGCATCAAAACCAATATCGATCTGCAACTGGCTATTATGAATGACGAAAACTTCCAGAAAGGTGGAACCAATATCCACTATCTGGAGAAGAAACTGGGTTTGCAGGACTAAGTAAAGTTTCTTTGTTTTGTATTCAGAATTGGCTGGATTGAAAAAAATCCCATCTTTTTAAGGATGGGATTTTTATTTCATTCATGGGCTGTTAAACCTGATGCAGTTTAGTTAGCACTTGCCTTATTACTTTCAACGACGCAAAGATGAGAAGAGGGGGGAGGTGAAAACTTCAGCATGTCAGTCCCAGTCCTTAAATTTATTGCATGCCCATTTGCAGCCCACACAGGGAAACCAACAGGCAAGCTAACTGGCCAGCCATAACGATTATATAATTGTCTGTTGGCTATATTATTTTGGAGTTCCGACTGGCTCGGTAGATTCGAACATTTTTCCTCTGCGTCTTGAATAGATGATACAGCCCAATCTTCGTTATTGACTTTGGTGGGAGGAGTAGCAGACCGTCTTTCCTTAAATTCTTTGTCTAATAAAGGCCTACGGTAATATTTTCCTTTAATTTTTACTTTCTTTTCCATATGTCCCCAGTAGTTGGCCTCTGGCACATCAGGGCTGGTAAGGACAGTAAAAATAATATTCGTTTCGTCTTCTACAGTAGCTCCGTTAACGCCATCCGCAACAGCTTTCAATTTCGTTCTTAAACCTATTCCGTCTGGATCTGTAACTGTCTTCACCAACTTACCAGTACCGTCGGTATAGCTACTAAATGTTCCCTCTTTACCATCCAGCATAGTTTTCACGTTATCCTGCGGTACTGCATCACTTCCATTTCGCGCATATCCTTGCATCTCAATCATCACCGGTACCCAAGCCACAGGTTGATCATTACTGTTTTGTGGTGTAACCGTTAACTGAGCTCTGCCTATAGTGCCACTTTTTGTCAGATCAGATTTAGCCATAAGTTTATACACCAATTGCCCATCGATAGTGACTGTTTTACTTTTATCTTCAATGTCCCATGTCATTTTGATCTTTTGCGCAACATTGGATACCCGGCCCCCACCTATTTTACTCTCTGTTTCATTTCCTTTACCCTTCGAGTCATCGGTTGACAGCGTTACGATATCGCTTGCACGGGCATTTACTCCATTCCTCGCCAAGATTGAAAATTCAAGCACCTTACCGGCATGTTCTTCTTTAAGCGCATAAGGTGGTACTCCTTCCCCATCCTTCACCTCGCCTGTCACCAGAGTTCCATCATTACCCGGTAATCCGTTATCTCCCGAATCAGCCAATTCTTTTACTGCAGCAGCCGTTTTACCTTTTTCACCCCAAGCGTAAAAAGAGTTGTCAATTCCATTTGGATCATTTTGCTCGAGTACATAGTCAACCTTCAGAGTTTGCCCGACTACCAGATACTTTTGGTCAACAACTTGCAATTTCAATTGCGAGACTTTGGGTGGTGTTGGTGGAGTAAATTCCACCTTCTCCGCAAGTTTACTAAAAATCTTTTCGTCGATTTTTGGTGTCACTGTCAAGGTACCGATTTGCGTGCCCGCCGTGAGAGTCGCTGTATAGATTCCGGATTTGTCTGACTCTTCCTTAATATCCCCTATTTCGGGCTTATCACCGTTGCCGGATAATCCACTCGGCACAAACTCAATACGTTTCTGGACGCCCGATATCGGCTGATCCTTGTGGTCTTTCAGTACCAATTTAAGTTCGGCTGGCAGATTTTTTCCGATTTCTAATGTGTTGGGCGTGATCTTCAGCGTCGAGGTTTTTTCGTTGATCGAATCCGCCAACGGCACCGTAAAGCTTATATGGCCGAT